>DAOUFU010000054.1:0-4041 GCA_034429275.1 Anaerolineae bacterium
CTTGCTCGCGACTACGAGCGTTTGCCTGACACCTTGAAAGGCTTGCATTTCTTGGCCTTTGCTATTTTGATGGCAAATCAGTTCGTTCGGTTGATGGCTCATGTGCTCTAAAGTGCATAACAGCCTCTAGCGGCGCTTGCGGCGGCGCGGGGATTTTGCTATCTCTCTGGCGCAGCCAGACTCTCTGGCACCACATGACCCGATTCACCGGAGAACCGCCGATGACCCTGACCGCCGCCCAGACGACCGCTTACACCGCCGCCCACCGGTCCGCCGCCGCCTACCGCGTGCCCGCGCCCGGCTGGCTGCGCATCGCCGGAGAGGGTCGGCGCGACTTCGTCCAGCGCCAGACCACCAACGACGTCCGCACGCTGATGCCGGGCCGCGCGCTGCTCACCGCACTGACCGGCCCCACCGCGCGCCTGCTCGATGTGTGGTGGCTGCTGATCGAGGGAACGGAAGATGCCGGGCAGCCGGAAGTGTTGGCGGTGATCCCGCTGCCCGGCCAGGCTGCGCAGACCGCCGCTTACCTCCGCTCGCGCATCTTCTTCATGGACAAAGTGACCCTGACCGACGCCAGCGCGGAGTTCGCCCAGTGGCAGATCATCGGGCCGGGCGCAGGCGAGCTTCTGCGCGGATTGGGGTTCGCGGCGCAGCCCGACTCCGACGCCATGATCGCGCACGAATCCTTGCGCGCCATCGGCCCCAGTCCTCTGATCGCGCCGGGCACCCTGCTGATCGCCCCGGCGGCGGAAGCAGAAGCCCTCGCCGCGCGGCTGGCCGATTGGGGCGCACTCTCGCTCGATGCGGCGGCGTATGAGGTGCTGCGCGTAGAGGCGGGCATCCCGGCGGCAGGGCACGAACTCACTGCCGACTACACCCCGCTCGAAACCAACCTGGACGCGGCCATCTCCGGCACGAAGGGCTGCTACACCGGCCAGGAAGTCATTGCCCGGCAGGTGAATTTCGACAAGGTGACGCGGCGGCTGTGTGGGCTGCGCACCGATCGCCCGGTCGCGCCGGGCGCTGCCGTCAGCGTGGAAGGGCGCACGGTCGGAGCCGTCACTTCGGCGGTTGAATCGCCGCGCTTCGGGCCGCTGGCCCTGGCGGTGATCCGCCGCCCCCATCACGCGCCGGGGGTGCGGGTGCAGATCGACCTGGGTGACGGTCGCCTGGCCGGGGGCGAAGTCGCCGCGCTGCCGTTTGCGGACCCGCGAGCCGACTGAGGCCGGAGAACAACGAGCAGGGGCGAGCCGTGTGGACTCGCCCCTGGAGTATGACCGGTTCAGCCGCCGTTTAGTGGCACGATGAGCAGCCGCCGGCGCTGCCTTCCGCGCTGCCCTCAGTGCGGAACGAATGGCCGCAGCCGCAGCTCGAAACGGCGTTGGGGTTGTTGATGGCGAACCCGCCGCCCATCAGGCTGTCTACGTAGTCGATTTCCGACCCCTGCATGTAGATCAGGCTGGTCGAGTCGATCACCAGGCGGGTGCCATCGATCTCAACAACCGTGTCCTGGTCGTAGATGTTATTCTCGAACGCCATGCCGTAAGACAGCCCGGAGCAACCCCCACCCTGCACAAACACGCGCAGCGCGTAACCTTCCAGGTTGCGCTCGGCCATCAAGTCGCGCACTTTGCCCAATGCGACCGGCGTCATCGTCAAAACCGGGGTCTCCGCCGCCGTGTTCTGCTGCTCATCCACCTGTGATACGTCTGCCATGATGGTCTCCTTGCCTCTATGCTCTGTGCTACGGTCCGCGATCCTGTCTCAGAGTGTACCAGCACCCGCCGTCCAAGTCAATTTTTATGACATTTATCAGACAAATTCATGATCATAGGCCCCCAGGCAATCCGTGCCGCGGCCCGCACCGCGGCCCACGCCGTCACTCACACTGCTCGCCGAAGTCGCAGCCTATCGCGTAGTTGCGCAGCGTCTCCAGGTAGTAGGCGGGCAGGCCGATGTCGAAGCGCTGCCCGTCGATGATCAGGCCGAGAAAGCCTTCTTCCCGGCGCAGCCGGTCGAGCGCCGAGGTAAGCTGAAACTCGCCGCGCTCGCGGACGTTGTTGTGAATGTGCTCCGCCAGGAAGTCAAAAATCTTCGGCTGGATGATGTACTGGCCGAAGACGGTCAGGTAGTGATTCGGGGCCAGGCCGGGCATCTGCAGATTGGTGCGCGCATAATCGACGGTTGGCTTTTCGGCAAACTCGGTGATGTTGAGCAGCTTTTGGTCTTCCAGCCAGACTCCCGTCGCAGTGCCGAAACTCGACAGCATCGATTCCGGCGTCTGGCGCAGCCCCAACACGCTGATCCCATGCTTGTCGAAGGCGTCGATCAACTGCCGCGCACACGAGCGGTCGCTTTCGGAGCGGTAGATGTGGTCGCCCAGCATCAGCATGAACGGCTCATCGCCGATCATCTCGCGGGCCGAATAAACCGCGTGACCCAACCCTTCCTGGCGGCGCTGGATGGCGAAACGGACGTGCTGGCCGATGTCCAGCAAGCGCCGCGCGTATTCCTGGAAATGAGGCGGCAGCTTATTGTAATTCTCGATGGAGACCTGCTCGTTGAAGAAGGACTCGAAGTCGTCCAGGTCCTCTTCCTGCACGATGATGATCACTTCTTCCAGACCGGCATTGAGTGCCTCTTCGACGATCAACAGGATAGCAGGCTTGGCGACCCCGTCGCGGTCCACGATCGGGAACAGTTCCTTCTTGGTGGCTTTGCTGGCGGGAAACAGCCGCGTGCCAAAACCCGCCGCCGGGATGAGCGCCTTGCGCACCTTCGAGGGCGGGGCGATGGTCAGCTTGAGCGCCGTCATGCCCAGGTCGCGCTCGATGATCTCGATGATGGCCTGCTGATCGTCGGCGCTGCGGGCGAGGAACTGGGCGGTTCCGTCTCCCTGCGAGCCGACTCCTTTGCCGCCCCAGATGTGCGGCTGGATCGCCGGGTAGTTCAGCACGCGATGCAGCACGGGCGCGGTTAGTTCCTCCGGGCAGGCAGGGATCGCGTAGCGATCGAAGAACTGCTGTGCCTCGACCATCAGGCAGCCGAGCTGCTGGGCGTCGGTCGCCTGGAGTGCCTCCACCGCCTGGTGAACGATGCGCTTGTTGATGGGGCCGAGCAGCTTCTGCACCCCCTCTTCGATCTCGTTTTCGGCAAAGGGGAAGCTGCGATTGAGCCGGGCCAGGATTTCCATCGTGTCCTTTTGGGCGTGCAGGTCCACGATCACAAAATACAGGTTCTCGCGCACGCTGAGTTCGCGGGTTTCCAGCCGCTCGCCGTCGAAGGTCATCAGCACGGGGCGGCTGCCAAACGCGCAGCCCTGGTCCATCCGCCCACAGCGCGAGGGCGTGGTGATCTCGCCCTGGTAGGCGATCTCCATCTCGCCGCGCGTGGTCATCTTCAGGTCATACACCCGGTTGAAGGCGCGCGCCGTCAGCACGCAGATGGCCGCACTCGACGACAGCCCCTTCTTGACCGGCAGATCGGTGTGGTAGTTGTTGATCACCAGGCCGCGCACGCGGTAATGGGTCAGCACCTGGTAGGCGACCCCGGCCATGTAGCTCCAAAAGCCGCCCTTCTGTGCTTCTTCGAGCAGGGCCTGCAGCTCCATCGGGATTTCGAACGGGCCGCGCACCGTGCCATCGGGCGTAGTCGAGGTCAACACCAGCGAGGTGGGATGCGGCTCGACCTCGGCGTAGATGCCCTGGTTGGTCCCGGTGATCAGGGCGTAGCCCATCTCGATCTCGGCATTGATGCGCCGGTAGCCGCCCGCCCAGTCGGAATGCTCGCCCATCAAACAGATACGTCCTGGTACAAAAATCTTCATTGTGTGCTCCTCGCCCAAACCGGCGCAGCAGTCAACGCCCTCACTGGCGGGCAAGTGTACCGCAACCGCCCGCACCCGACCATGCCCGGCAGGGTAATTGCATCAAAATATGTGACCCGCGCGAGTCCAGCCTCACCCCCACCTTCGCCGCGCCCTGCGGGCGCGTTGTCGGTTGCCCCCTCTCCGAAAATTTTCGGAGAGGGGGCGGAGCG
>DAOUFU010000055.1:0-5000 GCA_034429275.1 Anaerolineae bacterium
AAGCAGAGCACGCGCCGCGATCTCGCCTTGCGCCTGCTGGCACACGGGATCGTCTCGCTGGGGATTCTGGCGCTCTATCTGTCGATAATGGGTGACTTTGCCATCCGGCGTGCGACTCTCTTCCAGCCAGACAGCAACGGCTTCATCGCAGCAGTCGCGGGTGGACCAGCCACCGTCAACCGCACGCGGCTGTTCATGGCCGGGCTGCTAGGGTGTATGGCGGTCTGTGTGGCGAACGTCGCCGTGTATGAAGGACTGCGCCAGGGTGGGTGGCTGCGCGAACGGGTGGATCGGCTGCGCCGCCCGATGATCCGGCGTGGCTCGCTCGGCTCATCCCATTTCTGCACCATGCGCGAATATCGCCGCTACCGCCGCCACGACCCGGAAGGGGTGAGCTTTCTGGGCGCGTTCTGGGGCGAAAACAGGCAGCGCCTGGATTACGGTACCGGCACCTTTCACCTCAGCGGCGAAGACGCCGCGCGTGGCATCCTGACGCTGGGCGGTGCAGGCTCCGGCAAGACGCAGGGCGTGATCTTGCCGGTCATCGGCGACCGGATGCTGGCCGGGCACAGCCTGATCGTGGCCGATCCGCAGGGCGAAATCAGGGATCACGTCATTCGCTTCGCGCAGGTAACCGGGCACCTGGTGGCCGTGCACGATCCGACCAGCAGCGCCGGGCCGCGTTACAACCTGGCCGCCGACATCACGAGCGTATCCGACGCCCGCGCGATTGCCGATGTGCTGGTGCCCGGCGCGCACGGCGACAACCGCTTCTGGACCGACAGCGCCGCCGCGCTGCTGGCTGCGTGTCTCATTCGCTTCGACACCCTGGGCGACATCTACAACGCGCTCAATGACCTGAAAACGCTGGCCGATACCCTCGCTTCAGGCAAAGACGACGCTTCACTGCTGGCGAACGCCTTCATCGCCAGCGTGCGCTCCGATGGTAAGGTCGCGGCCAACGTGGTCGCCACGCTCGCCACTGCGCTGACCGGCTGGGCGTCGGCGGAGGTGCGCGCCAACACCAGCGCGTCCGACTTTGGGGCAGAGCTAATCGTCTCGCAGCCGACGGTCGTGGTGCTGACCTGTCCGGGCCGGATGCGCGCGGTCTATGCCTCGTATCTCGGCGCGACGCTGCGCAAGCTCATGCTCGACCTGGACACCATCGGCGAATTGAACGGCGGGCCGCTGCCCGTGCCGGTGGGCGTGGTGCTGGACGAGTTCCCGACCCTGGGCAAGCTCGACAGCCTGGTCGCCGACGTGAACCTGGTGCGCAAGCGCCGCATCAGCATTCTGATTGGGGCGCAGACCAAAGGCCAGTTCCACCTGATCTACGGTCAAGAAGGCACCCAGGCGCTGCTGACCGGCCTCGCCACGCAGATTGTATTCGGCGGCTGCGACGCGGAAACGGCGGAGTACTACTCGAAGGCGTCGGGCATCGCCACGGCTGACGCCAACAAAGACGACCCCAACAGCCACCTGCGGCAGCGCCCGCTACTGACGGTGGATGAGGTGATCACCCCGCAGTCGGGCAACTGCTCGATCTTCGCACGTTATGTCGAGCCGAACTTTGCCACCCAGGTGATCCTGACCGCCCGCCTGACGCGCCTCTACGAACGCCGCGACTGGCGCGAGCGGTTCGCCGCCGCGAAGCACGTGGAGCCACTGCTTTTGGAGCGGGGCATTTCCCTGAACCTGAAGCCGGTCACGGTGCCGGAGATCGTTCCCGCCGCCAATCCCGGCCCCGACCGGGCTATGATGGAGCGGGTGGCCGAGCGGGTCGCGGGAATGGAAAGCATCCCGTCACCGCTCATCCCGCTGGCCAGGATGAGGGAAGCGTACCAGGCGCGGGTCGCTGCCGCGCGGGAGAGATGACATGAGCCTGACCAAAAACAAGATGGTGAGCGAGATTGGCCGCCGCACGCGGTTGCGCAACCACGATGTGCAGCGCATGTTGGAAGCGTTGATCCAGGTCTGGACCGACGAACTGGCTTCCGGCGGGCGAATTGAGCTAGAGAACTTCCTGGTGCTGGAAGTGCAGCGCATCGACCGGGGTGAGCGTCGCGGGGTGTTGAGCACCGGTCAGCCGCGCCGGGTGATTCGGCGGGTGGTGGTCAGACCAAGCAAGAGATTGAGAAGACACCTGGGTTAACTTTCAACCATGCGATCGATGTGGGAGAAGCGTGGGCAGACCATTTCGAGTTGTGCGGGCCTGATTTTGTATGTAGTCTTGTGCCATGAACGATTGAAGGGGGACCAGTTTGTGGATTTTTCACGTACACAACGCCTGATTCATGATATCGACCAATTTCGATCTGAACCGGATGGTTTGCTTAACGCTTTGCAGCCGCATCAACACCATTTTGGGTACTTGGAAAAAAGGCTGATTCAAGGAGTTCTTCTATTTCGTCTATCATCTATTAGTTTGGAGATTCGCCATGATGACGAAATGATGAATCGATATTTTCAAAATCCTGGGCATTTTGAAGAGGAGCAATTCAATTTTCTAGTTGCTCACACTTTGGAATCTGCATACATTGTGTTCAAAACCTGGGTTGCTCTTGTCTATATGCGCTCGGATGAGGTCGAAAAGACTTTCGGTCAAATACGCCACAGTAGCAGACACTTGGGGCTTTACATTAGGCTTTTGAGAGATGATTATGTTCGTCACATCAGGAATGCTTTGTCACATGGAACATTTGACGCAGAATCTGGAATTTTTCATTGGACAGATGATCAGCATTCCGGCCAACTTCCTTATAACGACTTGGAGAAAATCAACAACCATATGTTTACACTGTGGTTGACTATGATGGCATGTTCTTTTGGCAGTAATCAGGAAAGGGGGAGCACTCAATAATGGAAGAAGGGCAATCACACAGACCGTTCTGGGTGTTTTTCAGATGGTGCTTTTCCGGATCAATGTGATTGCACTTCGTTACTGATTGGTGTGAGCAAATCAGCGAGATGCTTGTGTGATCGTTTTCTTTCTCCTATAAGTCCAGATCGAGACTTGCAGCTTCAATCGCCGGACTGGATGCCTCGTTCAGCCGGGGCTGCCATGCCTCAGCCGGATGCTCAACTGCCCATTCCCCTGCTTTTAGCTTTTCCAGCGACTCCTTGTCCATCGTCTGCCAGCCACCGCCCATGCCCAGGTCATTCGCGACCGCCTCAGCGAAAGCCGGGCCGGAGAGGTGAGTCGACTCATCTGCGTTCGCCAGCGACAAAAAATCCTCGCGGAACTGATTGGCCCGTTCTTCCGTCTGGAACTGGGCGACTTCGAGCCACTGACCGCGCTCCGGTGAGTCGGGCGAGAGCGTCTCGGCCAGGTCACCAAAATCCACCACACACACGGCGGAATAACCCAGCGACGTGCCCTCTGGGTCACGCGCGGGCACGATATCCAGCCGCCAGGTGGGCGCGAGAGCGGTCGGCAGCGCGATGACCTCCGGCGCGAAGTCCCCCGGCATCCGGTAGGGTAGGGCTGGTTGCTCGCTGCTCGCCACCAGTTCCTCCCCGGCAAAGCGGGGTGTGGCGGTGGGCAGCGTGCCGTAGGCGGGCGCGATTTCCGGGTCCGCGTCCCGGATCATCTGCACAAAGTCGCGGTAGGCTTCCCACTCTTTGGTAGTGAGCGGCTCCCAGTGCGGCTCGTGGTCGCCATCGTAGTCGGGCGGCAGGTGCCCGTCGTGCTGTTCGAGCAGGTCGGTCAGCGCGGCATCAGCTTCGGCGCGCGCGACGCGCTCGTAGATGGCGGGCTCGTCGCGGAACTGCGCGGGCGACAGCGCCAGCCGTTCCTCGCTGCGCATCCGCATCATCATCAGCTCACTGTTCAGCGCCTCGTCGAGCGTGTCAAATTCGCCCATCGGCAGGTAACGCGCCGCCCACGCCTCGCGCTGGTGGTTGCGGTAGACATCGACCGCGCCCACGCTGTAGCCATCGTCCACCCCCATCGGCGTGGCCAGGACCAGCGCGGTGTCGTAGTGGTACCACCCAGTCTCCGGCTGACGCTCCGGACCCAGGGCAGGCAGCGTGTCGGGGAAGGGCAGATCGTGCTCGCGCGCAGTCTGGCGGGCCAGGGCTTGCGCGGCATCGAGGTCGCCCTCTTCCAGGAACAATTCCAGCGCGGGCAGCGGCCAGGGCGACGCGGTCGGTTCGCTCACCGGCATGACCGGCAACGAGTGGTGCAGCACATCCCCTTCCTCCGACCGGCCCATGCGGAAGTAGCGCAGCTCGCGCGCCTGATCTTCGGGCTGGTTGACCACCGCGAAAAAGTGAGTGAGCCCCGTCTCATCACGGTGATACGGCACATAGTTCCCCTCGGCAGTGGTCGGGATCAGGTCATCGCCCATCGGCGGATACGGCTCAGCCTGCTCGACGCCCTCGCGTGCAAACAACGGCGTGCCGGGAGCCAGTTCCCCGGCGCGGACGGCTTCCTGCGCCGCCGCGTCCAGCAGCCTGGCGGGGTCGCCCTCCGCCTGGACAGCCCACAGCCGCTGCTCGATGGGGGCCAGGTCGGCGCTGGACCCGTGCGCCACGGCGGCGACATCCAGCTGCCGGCCATCCACCCGGATCAGGCTGAGCGTGCCGTGGTCGCGGTCCGGGTCGAAGGGATACAGCCCCACCATGTACACCGCGTCATCCGGCTCGAAGGGCATAGCCTCGACCAGGGCCATCTCGGTTGGCAGCCCCTCGCGGCCCCGCTCCAGCAGGGTACCCTCGACCTCGCGGACGTGCTCTTCGGCGGACATGAAGGAACGGTACTCCGCCAGCGTCAGGCGCTGGGCTTGTTCCAGGCCGTGCTCGCTGCGGGTGGTGCGCACCAGGTCCACGCCATACGGGGTCTCACTGAGCGGCGGCGGGGGGACCAGCTCCACCGTGTAACGGGCGTCCGGCGTGTGGTAGACCAGGCCGTTCCCTTCATCCACCGCCACATCGCCGTTGGGGAATTCCTTGCGGACGATAGTCTGCTGCTCTGTCATTCTCCACGCTCTCCCATACCC
>DAOUFU010000056.1:0-5864 GCA_034429275.1 Anaerolineae bacterium
AAGCAGAGCACGCGCCGCGATCTCGCCTTGCGCCTGCTGGCACACGGGATCGTCTCGCTGGGGATTCTGGCGCTCTATCTGTCGATAATGGGTGACTTTGCCATCCGGCGTGCGACTCTCTTCCAGCCAGATAGCAACGGCTTCATCGCGACAGTCGCTGGGGGACCGCCCACCGTCAACCGGATGCGGCTATTCATGGCCGGACTGCTGGGGTGTATGGCGGTGTGCGTGGCGAACGTCGTGGTGCATGAGGGGCTGCGGGAGGGTGGGTGGCTGCGCGAACGGGTGGCTCGGCTGCGCCGCCCGGCTGTGCGTAGAGGCTCGCTCGGCTCATCCCATTTCTGCACGATGCGTGAGTACCGCCGCTACCGCCGCCGGGACCGGGAAGGGGTGAGCTTCCTGGGCGCATTCTGGGGCGAGAACAGGTGGCGCCTGGATTACGGGACAGGTACCTTTCACCTGAGCGGCGAAGATGCGGCGCGCGGCATCCTGACCCTGGGCGGCGCGGGGTCAGGTAAGACGCAGGGCGTGATCCTGCCGGTCATCGGCGACCGGATGCTGGCCGGACACAGCCTGATCGTGGCCGACCCGCAGGGCGAAATCAGGGATCACGTCATTCGCTTTGCGCAGGTGACCGGGCATCTGGTGGCTGTGCATGATCCGACCAGCAGCGCCGGGCCGCGTTACAACCTGGCGGCGGACATCACGAGCGTGTCTGACGCCCGCGCGATTGCCGATGTGCTGGTCCCCAGCGCGCACGGCGACAACCGCTTCTGGAGCGACAGCGCCGCCGCGCTGCTGGCCGCCTGTCTGATTCGCTTTGACACGCTGGGCGACATCTACAACGCGCTCAACGACATCAAGTCCCTGGCGGAGACCCTCGCAGCAGGCAAGGACGACGCTTCGCTGCTGGCGAACGCCTTCATTGCCAGCGCGAAGTCGGATGGCAAGGTCGCGGCTAACGTGGTCGCCACGCTCGCCACCGCGCTGACCGGTTGGGCCTCTGCCGACGTGCGCGCCAACACCAGCGCCTCGGATTTCGGCGCGGACCTGATCGTCTCGCAGCCGACCGTGGTCGTCTTGACCTGTCCGGGCCGGATGCGGGCGGTGTATGCGTCCTACCTGGGCGCGACGCTGCGCAAGCTGATGCTCGACCTGGACACCATCGGCGAACTGAACGGCGGGCCGCTGCCCGTGCCGGTCGGTGTGGTGCTGGACGAGTTCCCGACTCTGGGCAAACTCGACAGCCTGGTGGCCGATGTGAACCTGGTACGCAAGCGCCGTATCTCCATTCTCATTGGTGCGCAGACCAAGGGGCAGTTCCACCTGATCTACGGGCAGGAAGGCACGCAGGCGCTGCTCACCGGCCTGGCGACGCAGATTGTGTTCGGCGGCTGCGACGCGGAAACGGCGGAGTACTACTCGAAGGCGTCCGGCATCGCCACCGCGGACGCGAACCGCGACGATCCCAACAGCCACCTGCGCCAGCGCCCGCTGCTGACGGTGGATGAGGTCATCACCCCGCAGTCGGGCAACTGCACCATCTTCGCGCGCTATGTCGAGCCGAACTTCGCTACCCAGGCCATCCTGACCGCCCGCCTGACGCGCCTCTATGAGCGCCGCGACTGGCGGGAGCGATTCGCCGCCGCGAAGGACGTCGAACCGCTGCTATTGGAGCGGGGCATCTCCCTGAACCTGAAGCCGGTCACCGTGTCGGAGAACGTCCCCGCCGCTAATCCCAGCCCTGACCGGGCCAGGATGGAGCGGGTGGCTGAGCGGGTGACGGGAATGGAAAGCATCCCTTCGCCGCTCATTTCGCTGACGAAGATGAGGGAAGCGCATCGGGCGCGGATCGCTGCCGCGCGGGAGAAGTAACATGAGCCTGACCAAGAACAAGATGGTGAGCGAGATTGGCCGCCGCACCCGCCTGCGCAACCACGACGTGCAGCGGATGCTGGAAGCGCTCATCGACGTGTGGACCGACGAACTGGTCTCCGGCGGGCGGATAGAGCTAGAGAACTTCCTGGTGCTGGAGGTGCAGCGTATCGACCGTGGCGAGCGGCGTGGCATGTTGAGTACCGGCGAGCCGCGCAGGGAGATACATCGGCTGGTGGTCAGGCCAAGCAAGAGATTGCGCGATCTGCTGCAAAAACTGTAATATACGTTATCAAAGAAATGAATTTTGAAGTTGACAAACAGCATGGGTTAACGTAGCAAAAGCAACTGGAAAGACGGGAAGACGAAAGATAGTATTGTTTTGTTGTAATATTCTTGTTGATTAAGGAGTGACGAGTGAGCCAAGATTTCCAGGAAATCATGCGAAAGGGTGTAGCAGCTGCCAAATTGGGCAACCGCGAAGAAGCCAGTGAACTTTTTCGAAGGGCTACGGAAATCAAGCCCGATGATGTACGAGGATGGCTTTATTGGGCACGGGTCACTTCCAATACGCAACAGGCAAAGGCGGCAGTCAAGAGAGCTTTGGAGATTGATCCTGGAAACAGCCAAGCTCAGCAGATGCTCACAACATTGGGCGGTAATGAGAAGAAACGATCTTTTTCAAGGAGTACAGCAGCGCTCATTGTACTGATTCCAGTTGTATATCTAGTCGGAATTCTAACCGGGTATTTCTTATTTTCCGAAGACAAGAGTGAGTCAAACACCTCAAAAGTTGAGGCTATTCCACCTACAGCTACTTTGACACCAACTCTGACTTTGACTTATACACCCACTCCAATCCCGAGTTGGACACCGACCCGTCTTCCAAGCGAGACTCCGACTCAAACCAGTGATCCTGTTGATATTAGACGCTCAGAAAATCTTGTGCGCAATTTCATTGATGCATCATTGCTGTATAATTTTGGGGCTACTAGGGATTACACAACGGATCTTTATGCCCTCGGAATCAAAGAGCGTGGATGGAATATAGGTTCATATTCAGTGGAATTCGAGTCCCCCGGTCGATATTTGGTTAGTGTTCCCATTTCCTACGAAATAATCTGTGATGAAGAATTGGAATGGGAAAATGAGTACGGAACTCCTGTGGCGAATGACTGTCTCGCAAGTTTCACACTATGGGCAGGTTTCGAGATGCCAAACTGCACTGCCGAATGGCTTGTAATTCTAGATACTCAAGAGGTCGTTGATATGAATGACTGTGCCAAGCCTTTTCGACTTCGTCATCAGCCCTAGTGAAGCTAGCGTTCGCTATGAATTTCTTTGGCGTTCTGCTCTGCGGTTTTCAGCTTGGAGATGCTCAAATACGCGATCTTGGGCTTCTGAGACACTCCCCAAGTATTGAAGCCCAGATGTAGTAGCTTGACAGTTTTCACACTCAAAGTGAGTGATAATTGGATTACCTCTGCTGTATCTGTCCGTATTAGTCCATCTTGGCTCCATCTTGAGTAAGCAATTCTTGCAGATAGGACCACTGACTTCACTCGTGTTAGGCTCAAATTCCCAGATAGCTTCAAAGTACTCTCGGCTTATTTTCGGAGACTGCTTTTTGCTCCGTGAACGTTGGATATAGTAGATAGTTCCTATAAAGAGCAGTGTTCCCAAGCCAATCAACGTTTCGCCGATCGTGAATTCGAGTTTGGTTGATAAAAATCCAGAAATGGTTGGGAAAATGTGTCCCAATGTTAAAGGGAGTACAGTCAACAGCAGTGAGGCAATGACTGTTGCGATGGCTCCAACTGAAATCTCTCTGATAAATTGTTTAATGCTGGTCAGTCTGTTTGAGTGATTCATAGGAAGTGAAATGTTTGAAGTAGTCAAGAAAATGCGCGAACAGATTATACCCTAGACCAAAGCGAAAACAATGAGCCTGAACGCATCAACGCTTGGCGCTCAGGCCCATCCCATAATTACATGCCGATTTCTGACGAGTGGATGTGTATGTCCCGATCTTGGTTGACCAACGGTCGCCACCGAGAGTTATCGCAACCAACTGCCCATTCCCCCGCCTTGAGCTTCTCCAGCGACTCCTTGTCCATCACCTGCCACCCGCCGCTCATGCCCAGGTCGCCCGCGACCGCCTCAGCAAACCCAGGGCCGGTGAGGTCACTCAGTTCCTCCATGCCCGCCACCGACATGAAGTCCTCGCGGAACTGGTTGGCTCGTTCTTCCGTCGCAAACTGCGCGACTTCGAGCCACTGGCCGCGCTCCGGTGATTCGGGCGAGAGCGTCTCGGCCAGGTCACTGAAATCCACCACACACACGGCGGAATAGCCCAATTGCGCGCCTTCAGGGTCACGCGCGGGCACGATGTCTAGCCGCCAGGTGGGCGCGAGATCGGACGGCAGTGCGACCACCTCTGGTGCGAAGTCTCCCGGCGTCCGATAGGGCAGGGCGGGCTGCTCGCTGCCCGCCACCAACCGTTCGTCGGCAAAGCGGGGGACGGCGGTGGGCAGCGTCCCGTAAGCGGGCGCGATTTCCGGGTCCGCATCCCGGATCATCTGCACAAAGTCGCGGTAGGCTTCCCATTCCTTCGTGCTCAGCGGCTCCCACTGCGGCTCGTGGTCGCCGTCGTAGTCAGGCGGCAGATGTCCATCGTACTGCTCCAGCAGGTCGGCCAGGGCGACGTCGGCCTCGGCGCGCGCGATGCGCTCGTAGATGGCCGGTTCGTCGCGGAACTGCGCGGGAGATAGCGCCAGCCGTTCCTCGCTGCGCATGCGCATCATCATCAGTTCGCCGTCCAATGCCTCATCGAGCGTGTCCAACTCGCCCATCGGCAGGTAGCGCGCCGCCCAGCCCTCGCGCTCATGGCTGCGGTAGCCATCGACCGCGCCCACGCTGTAACTGTCATCCACCCCCTGCGGCGTCGCCAAAACCAGCGCCGTGTCGTAGTGGTACCAGCCGCTCTCCGGCTGACGCTCCGGCCCCAAAGCAGGCAGGGTGTCAGGGAAGGGCAGATCGTGCTCGCGCGCGGTCTGGCGGGCCAGGGCCTGCGCGGCATCCAGATCGCCCTCTTCCAGGAACAGTTCCAGCGCGGGCAGCGGCCAGGGCGACGCGGTCGGGTCGCTCACCGGCATGACCGGCAGCGAGTGATGGAGCACATCGCCTTCCTCTGAGCGGCCCATGCGGAAGTAGCGCAGCTCGCGCGCCTCGTCTTCGGGCCGATTGACCACCGCGAAGAAATGAGTAATCCCCGCCTCATCACGGTGGTACGGCACATAGTTCCCTTCGGCATCGGTCGGGATCAGGTCATCGCCCATCGGCAGATACGGCTCAGCCTGCTCGGCCCCCTCGCGGGCAAACAGCGGCGTGCCGGGAGCCAGTTCCCCGGCGCGAACGGCTTCCTGCGCTGCCGCGTCCAGCAGCCTGTCGGGGTCGCCCTCCGCCTGGACAGCCCACAGCCGCTGCTCGATGGGGGCCAGGTCGGCGCTGGACCCGTGGGCCACGGCGGCGACATCCAGCTGCCGGCCATCCACCCGGATCAGGCTGAGCGTGCCGTGGTCGCGGTCCAGGTCGAAGGGATACAGCCCCACCAGGTACACCGCGTCATCCGGCTCAAACGGCATGGCCTCGACCAGGTCCATCTCAATCTGCAGCCCTTCGCGGCCCCGCTCAAGCAGGGTGCCCTCGACCTCGCGGACGTGTTCTTCGGCGGACATGAAGGAACGGTACTCGGCCAGCGTCAGGCGCTGCTCGCGCTCCAGGCCGTGCGCGCTGCGGGTGGTGCGCACCAGGTCCACCCCATACGGATCCTCGCCAAGCGGCGGCGGGGGGACCAGTTCCACCGTGTAACGGGCGTCCGGCGTGTGGTAGACCAGGCCGTTCCCTTCATCCACCGCCACATCGCCGTTGGGGAATTCCTTGCGGACGATAGTCTGCTGCTCTGTCATTCTCCACGCTCTCCCATACCC
>DAOUFU010000057.1:0-1913 GCA_034429275.1 Anaerolineae bacterium
CCGGCGCGATTCGCCAACTGGCGCAGGGCTTCGCGAAAATCCCACCCCTCTGCTCGCATGACAAAGCTAAAGAGGTCGCCACCTTCGCCGCAAGCTCCGAAACAGCGCCACGTTTGAGTATCCGGGAAGACCACAAAAGAAGGCGTGCGCTCTTGATGAAAAGGGCACAACGCCTTGAAGTTGCGCCCCGCCTTTTGTAGATTTGCATACCCGGATACTACATCAACAATGTCCAGACGGGCCTTGACGTCATCGACTACTGACATTATTGATTTGTCCCACCATTCTCCGCCGAAGTGATTAAAATTATATGCGGTGCCAATGACCTGTGCAAACACGCATAGAGACCCGGCTCGCGCCAGGACTTGTCAGAGCAGGAGGGCGGTGCAGGACGCGCGACGACGGGGTTGGAGAGGCTGAAACCCGGTTTGACAAAGGGCACATCCTGGGGTAGCACTACGGGGTCTCACAGCCCGCGAGAGAACTTTTCGGATGGTGACGTTAAGAAAGGGGTTAAGGCGCTGCGAGGGCGCGGACGGCGCCCCTGGTGTGCCGGTATGCCATGACAAATAGACCCTTGGTGGAATGCATTCCCAATTTTAGCGAAGGACGCCGGCCCGAAGTGATTGAGGCCATTGTGAGCGCGATGCAGCAGGCGGCGGCCATTCAAATCCTGGATACCAGCAGCGACGCGGACCATAACCGGACTGTAGTCACTTTTGTGGGCACGCCAGAAGCGGTCGAAGCGGCGGCGTTTGCCGGGATCAAAACGGCGGCAGCACATATCAACCTGGATCAGCACACGGGCGAACATCCGCGCCTGGGGGCAGCGGATGTTGTGCCTTTTGTGCCGATACGCGACGTGACGATGGCCGACTGTGTGGCCATCGCGCAGCGCCTGGGCCAGCGAGTGGGTGAGGAACTGGGCATCCCGGTATACCTGTACGAGGCGGCAGCGACCAGTCCTCAGCGCCAGGACCTGGCCAAACTGCGCAGTGCCAAGTTCCAGTACGAGCAGCTCAAAACCGCCATCGCTACCGACCCTGCACGCGTGCCCGATTATGGTCCGGCGGCACTGGGTCCGGCTGGAGCGTCAGTCATTGGGGCGCGGCCTCCCCTGGTGGCGTTCAATGTGTATCTCAATACCTCTGACGTCGAGATCGCCAAAAAGATCGCCCGCACGGTGAGGCATTCCAACGGCGGACTGGCATTTGTCAAAGGGGCGGGATTCCTGGTCGAAGGGCAGGCTCAGGTCTCGATGAACCTGACCAATTACCAGCAAACTCCGGTTCACCAGGTGGTGGAGATGATCCGGCGCGAGGCCCAGCGCTATGGGGTGATGATCACACACAGCGAGTTAATCGGGCTGGCTCCGCAGGAGTTTTTTGTCGAGGCTGCGCGCTGGTATTTGCAGCTCGACCGGTTCGAGCCGGATCAAATCCTCGAAACGCGGCTTCAGATGGCCGAAAGTGCCCGGTCGGCCCTGATGGAGCAGGAACCGCCGGTCCCTGCTGAGGCGGCACGGTTGGTGACGGCGGTTGATACGCGCTCGATCACGCCGGTACATTTCGTCAACGCGGTGGCTGAGGCGACGGCGACTCCTGGCGGCGGTGCAGTGGCAGCGCTGGCCGGGGCCCTGAGCGCGGCACTGGTGAGTATGGTTGCCGGGCTGACGGTGGGAAAGAAGCGTTATGAAGCGGTCGATGAGACGATGCGAGCGATTGTCGCCGGGGCTGCCGACCTTCAGCGTAAGCTGCTTGATGCGATCGCGGAGGATGTCGAGGCGTTTGACGCAGTGATGAGCGCTTACAAGCTGCCCCCAAATGCTGCTGAGCGTGATGCAACGATCCAGCGCGCGATGATGCACGCGGCGGATGTGCCGCTCGATGTTGCCCGGCTGACCGTTGAGGCAC
>DAOUFU010000058.1:0-5870 GCA_034429275.1 Anaerolineae bacterium
GGGCTGGTGGGCGGCAGCGGTTTGGGCTTCGAGGTGGTCTCTGCCCTGGCCGAAAACCAGCTTGGGCGCGGGCTGGAGGCGGGACTCTCGATCGTGGCGCTGGCGATTATCCTGGACCGGCTGACCCAAACCTGGGCCAGCCGCCAGCCGGGCGCAACCGCGTAGATCACCCCGGCAGCACGGCTGGTGTGTAGAATCAGGGATACTGTTCCCTGGGAGGAAAAATGAATCGTTTCCCCGTTCGCCGAATCGTGCGTCCAGGCAGGCGAGCTGTGATCGGGCTGCTGCTGGCGGCGCTGGGAGCCGCGCTCATCGCCCGGCCCCTGACCACAACCTACGGCGACTCCCCGGCTCTGAGAGTGACTGGAGAAACATCGATGACCGACTCGTTTGTCACCGACCAAATCGAAAACCCGGTGGTGCCTCAGCGGGCCGATCCCTGGGTTTACCGCCACACCGACGGGTACTACTATTTCACCGCGTCGGTGCCGGAATATGACCGGATCGAAATCCGCCGCGCCACCACCATCCAGGGGCTTGGCTCGGCGGTGCCGGTGGTGGTGTGGCAAAAACACCCCGACGGCATCATGAGCAAACATATTTGGGCACCGGAAATTCACTACATCGACGGCAGGTGGTACATCTACTTCGCCGCCGCGCGGGTCGATGCGCCGTTTGATCACCGCGTGTACGTGATCGAGACCGACGCGGCCAACCCGCTCGAAGGCACCTGGGTAGAAAAGGGACAGATCACGCTGGGGTGGGAGTCGTTCAGCCTGGACGCGACCACCTTCGAGCACAACGGCACCCGCTACCTGGTGTGGGCGCAGAAGGCGATGGCCGTGCCCGGCAACAGCAACCTGTATATCGCCGCGATGAGCAATCCCTGGACGATCACCGGCAGGCCGGTCGAGCTGACCCGCCCCGAATATGACTGGGAGCGCATCGGCTTCTGGGTCAACGAGGGCGCGGCGGTCATCAAGCGCAACGGGCGAATCTTCCTGACCTATTCGGCCAGCGCGACCGATTTCCACTACGCGATGGGGCTGCTGACCGCCTCGGACACCGCCGACCTGCTCGACCCGGCCTCGTGGACCAAATCCGCCGAGCCGGTGTTCACCACCAACGAGGTGACCGGCCAGTATGGGCCAGGGCACAACTCGTTCACGGTCTCGCCCGAAGGCGACGACATCCTGATCTACCACGCGCGCAATTACAAGGACATCGTCGGCGACCCGCTCTACGATCCCAACCGCCACACGCGCGCCCAGAAGCTCTACTGGAACGCCGACGGCACGCCGAACTTTGGCATTCCCGTGCCGGATGGCCCGCTGCCGTTCCGCTTCCGGTCCTTTGGTGACCCCGCCAGTTATATCGCGCACGCCGATGACCGGGCCGTGCTCTCCGCCGATAGGAGCCAGGTCGCCGCGTCGCAGTTCCGCCTCATGCCCGGATTGGCCGACCCTGCCGCGATCTCGTTAGAAGCGGCGGCCCGCCCCGGAAGCTATCTCCGCCAGCGCGGCGGTGAACTCTGGCTGGAAGCAAACGACGGTTCGGCGGCATTCGCAGCGGATGCCACCTGGCACATCCGCCCAGGGCTGGCCGAGAGCAGCCTGGTCTCGTTCGAGTCGGTCAGCGCTGCCGGGCAGTACATCCGCCAGCACGAGGGGCGGCTGATGCTCAGCGCTGCCGTGACCGAGACCGACCGGGCCGAGGCGACTTTCGCCCAGGAACGCTGATCGCCGCTCACCGCGCAGCATCGGCAGGGGCCATTCCACAGCCCGCCTCACCCGGCAGGCTTTTTTGCGCCGCGCGGTGGAGCTGCCCGGCGGCAAAGTGGCCGCTGCGGGTCATTTGTGCGAGAAATGATCCAGAGGAGTGCACATCAGCGCGTATCGGCACCTGCCGCCATCGACCACAGACTCGGAACGCACACGTAAGGAAACCCATGAACAAACGCCGCCTGCCGGTCCTTCTGGCCGTCGTTTTCGTCGATATGCTGGGATTCGGGCTGATCCTGCCGCTGCTGCCGTTTTATGCCGAGCGGTACAGCGCCAGCAACACCATCACCGGGCTGCTGGTGGCGTCCTATGCGGCGGCGCAGCTCATTGGCGCGCCGCTGCTGGGGCGCATGTCGGATCGCTTCGGTCGCCGCCCGGTCCTGCTGTTCAGCATCCTGGGCACGGCGCTGGCCTTCCTGCTGCTCGGCCTGGCCAATTCGCTGGGACTGCTGTTCGCCGCGCGCCTGCTGGATGGCATCTCCGGCGGCAATATCTCGGTTTCGCGCGCCTACATCACCGACATCACCGACGAGCAGCACCGGGCCAAAGGGCTGGGGCTGATCGGCGCAGCAGTGGGCATGGGCCTGGTGATCGGACCGGCGGCGGGCGGCATTCTGAGCACCGGCGAGCGGTACGCGCTGCCTGCGTTTGTGGCGGCAGGGCTGGCGGGTCTCAACCTGGTGATGGCCTACCTGTGGCTGCCGGAATCGCTGGAAGCACAGCGCCGCTCGGAGCTGGCCGCCCTGCCGTCTTCGGCCTCGTGGCTCGGCTCATTCCGCCGCGTGACTGCGCGGCCTCATGTCCGGTCGCTGCTGCAGATCGCGTTTGTATACAACCTGGCCTACCTGACCTTCACCGGCATCTTCTCGCTGCACGCCAAGGAACACCTGGAGCTGGCCTCGGACCAGACGGGCTACCTGCTGGCGTATGTCGGGGTACTGGCCGTGATCGTGCAGGGCGGCATGGTCGGCAGGCTGGCCGCGCGCTACCCGGACGGCCAGCTGATCCGCGTGTCCGCCGTGATCATGGTGTTTGCGCTGGTAGGCTGGGGCTTCGCGCCGCAGATCGGGCTGTCGATGCTGGTGCTGATCCCGCTTGCCTTCTCCATCGGCGTGCTGAGCACCATCCTGCTGAGCGTGCTCACCAAAGCCGTGTCGGTCGATGACGTGGGCAGCCTGATGGGCCTGTTCGCCGCGATCACCAGCCTGGCGCGCACTATCGGCCCGGCGATTGGCGGCGCGCTGTTCGACCTGATCGGCTCGTGGGCACCGGGCGTCTTCGGGGCCGGTCTGATGGCGTGGTTCGCGGTGATAGGACTGCGCGCCCTGGCCGTGGCCCGCGAATCCGCGAGCGAACCGGAGCGCGAGATCGCCGTGACGGGATGAGCCGCCGCGCCGCGTGTACGCGCCAGGATCAATGTGCCGGATGCAGCGGCAGCACCACGTAGCCCTCGGCCTGCGGCTCGCCGGTCGGCAGCGTCACCGGCAGACGTTCGCCGCTGGCAGGATCGACAAAACCGATGCGCAGCGCCCAGGCAGAAGTATCCCCTGAAGCGTTCAGCGGGAATGACAGGCGATCCGTCACCGGCTGACCGGGAGTCCACGCTGAAGTGGGCGCACAGCCGCCCATCGGCGCGCGGTCCTGCTGGGCGATGACGTTCCCCGCGCCATCGAGCAGGTGTACAAACCACGTATAATCTCCCTCAACCGGCTCCGCCGCCGACCACCGCAGAGTCAGCCGCACGGCCTGCGGCGTCACCTGCACGCCGTATGTTTCCAGCCGCAGCGATCCAAACTGCTGCCCGCCCGGCTGATCAGGTTCGGGGCCGGGGGCGAGATCAAACAGCAGCGCGCGGTGCTGCGCGGCAGAAACCTCGCGCACGAATGCGCCGTGCTGCCAAAGCTCCGCTTCCTGCCAGTTTTCCGGCTGACAGGCGGGGAACCAGGTCAGCAGCCACAGGCGCGCCGACTGCCGTTTGGCGAACGTCCACAGCCCGGCAGCGAGCGGATCATCCGGCGCGGTGGGCGCGTTCATGCTGATCACGCGCTCGCCGATGTCGAGATCGATCAGGTGGTGGCCGAACAGGGTCGTAGCGGCGACAACCGTCCCGTGTGGGTGCAGGGCGTCGTCGAGCGCCTGCACGGAGCGATAGGCCGCCGTATCACGCTGGCGCACAACCACGATCCCCAGGCAGCCCACGAGAATCCCTGCCGCTGCGAGCATCATCACGCGGGGGGCGCGCCCGCCCTGCACCCGCGCGCCCACCAGCCCCAGACCGATCACGACCAGCGCCGCCAGCAGGTGCACGCCGTCGATGCCGTGCGCAGCCCAGGCCGGTTCGACCTGCCAGCCCACCGCCATGACGGCCAGCTGGCCGATGACCGGGCTGCTTTGGGGCACAAACATCACGTCCTCGCTCAAGTCGCTGACGATGCCCTCCAGCGTGCCGGTGCCATATTCGGCCTTCAGGTAGCGCAGGTACACCAGGTGGCTGTAGAGCGCCCCGGCAGCCTGGATAACTAGCGAGACCAGCACCAGTGCCGCCAGAGTCACGTGAAGCGCGGCGCGCCGCCAGCGTGCCGCCCGCCTGGGGAAAGCGGGCCGGGCAAGCACACTCTCGATCACCGGGGCGAGCAGCAGCGCCGCCAGCGGGGTCACCGGCAGCAGGAAGCGCGGTCCCCACACAATCCCGCCGTGCCAGCTCCACCAGCTGGCATAGGTGAGAGCCTGGGCCGCCGCCAGCGCCAGGATCATCCAGGTCAGTCGCGGCGACCGCCGACGCAGGCATACCGCACCGGGGATTGCCAGCAGCAGCACCGGGTTGTACCAGAAGACGCCCCGGTAGGGGCTGAGCAGCAGCCCATACAGCCCAAACAGCAGGGGGCGGTTGAAGCCTTCACCCTCGGCAAAGTTGTAACCGCTGCTCAGCGGGCTGCCGAAGCGCGCCCAGTTGTACGCGCCCAGCAGGGCCAGCGCAGCGATCACCGGGGCGCTGGCAGCGACCAGGTGGCGGCGCGGCACGCAGTCGATGCGCCGCCCGAACGTATACAGCCCAACTAGGGGCACCATCACCAGGTAGCTCAGGTTGATGCCCGCCAGCAGGCCGAACGCTGTACCCGCTGCCGCCAGCGTTCGCGCCGGGTGCGCGGTGCCGTGCCGGAAATCGTAGGCTGCTCGCAGCACCCAGAGCAGCAGCAGCCCGGCCAGCGGCTCGGCGAACAGGGTCTTGGCATAGGTCAGGCCAAAGGTCGCCAGGCCCAGGATCAACCCCGTGATCAGCGCAGTGTGCGGGCCGAAGCCCATCCGCCGCACAAATGAGTGCACGACCACCGCGGTCAGCGCCAGCACCAGCGGGTTGAACAGCATGGCCGCCGCCTGGATCGGCAGGCCGGGCACCAGGTGGGCAGCAGCGACCAGGGGCAGAATCGCCAGCGAGGGAGTCGGTCCCTTCTTGGAGTAGAGTGCGCCGCCGCCGGGCGCGTCTTCCGGCCCAAAGCTGCCCATCCGCGCCGGGGGAGGCAGCAGCGCTTCCGGTGCCCCCAATACGGCGATGTCCGCGCGTCCGTGCTCAACCAGGTTCGCGGAGACGGCCAGGATCGCCGCGCCGTCGATAGAGGTAGGTGCGCTGACATAGACCAGCAGGTAAATCCCCAGCAGCACGCAGAACAACAGCCAGCGCCTGCGCGCCTCTGCAGAGGTCTCTGCAGAGGGAGAACAGATCGTGAGGGAGAAATGATTCACGGAGGATTTACTCGATCCCTGCGCCGCGCCTGCGGATATGCCCCAGGCGGCGGCAATGCCCGATGGTATGTGCCGGGGGAATTATAGCCCAAAGGCGCAAGAGCGATTCGATCCGGCGAGCACGGCGGGGTGTATTTCACGAAAGTTCACGCCGCCGTTTGGCCGCACGCTCGTGCACGTTGAGAAAATAACCGGCTGTGGTGCCCCGCGAGAGTCCGGCCTCACCCCCGACCTGCGCGCCTCTTGGGAGGCGCTTGGTCTGCCCCCTCTCCGAAAATTTTCGGAGAGGGGGCGAAGCGGCCCGGTTTTGGCCGCGCGGGGGTGAGGCCAATCGTTCGCCCTCTCATA
>DAOUFU010000059.1:0-3887 GCA_034429275.1 Anaerolineae bacterium
GCGCAGGTCGGGGGTGAGGCCAGCCGTTCGCCCACCCCTATCCGCTCACCTTATCAAAATGCACGACGGAGGCGAAGTCCTCGCAATTTCGCCCCCAATTTGGAATGCACCCTGTTCCTCGCCCCTGTGGAACATTCACCGGGCCTGGTGCGTATACTAGATATGAGTGAGAACGCTTGGATTTTCTGTACGCTCTTGAGATGTAAGGAGTACACCACCATGAATCACTCGTTTTTGCCTGTCAAGCGGCTGGCGTCATCGGTCACTCTGGCCGCGCTGGTGATCGCGCTGGTTATGTCTTTCGGATGGGCCGGCCCGACTCGGTCGGCGTTGGCGCAAGGCGACAGCGGCGTGAACTGCAACGGATTGAATGAAGACGACTGCACCCTGCTGAAAAACGCGCAGTCCGCCATGACCGGTGTCACCCAGATGACGCTGCCCGCCTTCAACTTCTCGATGACCATGACTGCCGAAGGCGAAACGATGGAGATGGGCGTCGGCGGCGCGGGCGCGCTGGTGATGGCCCCCGCCCTCGTCGAGCTTGCCGCGCTGATGCCCCAATCGAACCAGATGATGGCCGATATGTCTGCCATCCTGGACCTGATGGACAGCCTCGACGAAGACCTGATCCAGTCCATCCTGGCCGATTCGGCGGGCCATGTGCGCATCGATGAACTGAGCATCACCGCGCCGGATCAGTCCGTGTCGATGCCGATGGAGATGATCTTCAAAGACAGCACGCTCTATGTGCGCCTGACCTCACCCAATGGGGCCGAAGCCTGGTTCGGCGAGCAGTTGAGCATCAGTGACACGGAGCTTCAGGAACTGAGTGACAGCCTGGACGAGCTGCGCGAGCAAATGGCCGCCGAGGACTTCCAGTCGGCGATGACCGAGATGTCCGAGTTCCAGAGCCTGATGACCGACCTGAGCAAGGTGGCCAACAAGCATGTCACCACCACGCGTGGCGAAGATGCTACTCTGCACGATCAGGCGATGGCCACCTTCACCCCCACCCTGGACCTGCCCGCCCTGCTCGCCGATCCAGAGCTGGCCACCGCCGCCTTCAACCTGCTGACCTCGCCCATGTTCGCCGACGCGATGGAAGGCACCGATACCAGCGAGATCAACGCCGCCCAGGTGCAACTGCTGCTGACTGTGGTCAGCGTGATGTTCAAAGACCCGGTGATCCGCACCGAGCAGTGGATCGGCCTGGATGATGGCGCGGTGCACAAGACCGCCTCCACCCTGGCTATGACCATCGATCCCTCGCTGCTGGCAGACAGCGGCGACTCCAGCACCGCGCCCATCGAGATCGCGCTCGAAATGCTGGTCGAAGTGGACCCCGGCGCAGAGGTCGATCCGTCCGGGTTCCCCATCCCCCTGACCTACCTGCCGATGGACAAGGCCAGCAGCTTCCGCGTAGGCTCGCCGGACTTGATCGATGAAGAAATCGAGCCTGGTCAGTCTGTCGAAGCGACCCTCAGCGGCGATGGCGTCGATATATACGCCCTGCCCATCAGCGAGCGCACCTCCGGCACGATCTCGTTCGAGACCTCCGGCTATGGCTCGCTGGTCTTGTATGGGCCGGACGGCTTTGAGATCGACCGCCTGCAAGACTGGGGCGACAGCACGCTGGACGTCACCTTCGGTGACGAAGGCGTCTACCTGATCGTGGTGGAAGGCGAGGTAGACTCCGGCTACACCTTCACGGTGAGCGCCGAATAGCGCCCCGCCCTCCGTCCGCTTTCCGCGTCGCCGGGCGTGTGCGGCATAAAGCCTGCACGCGCCCGGTTTGTTTTTCCGCCCTCCCGCTCCGCCGAAACATTTCACCCCAATTTCACATAAATCTCTGCGGTGAATCACCGTCGTTCGCGCTATAATCGATTTCAATCTAAGGAGGCGCACATGGCGGAAACCACGCATTCGGATGTCTTGATCGTCGGTGCAGGCATGGCGGGCATGATGGCGGCTCATCACCTGATCGGCGCGGGAGCACGCGTGCAGATCGTAGACAAAGGCTACTATCCGGGTGGGCGCATGGCAAGCAAAACGGTCAACGGTGGGCTGGCCGATATTGGCGCGCAGTTCTTCAGCGCGCGCGACCCACTGTTCCAGAGCTGGGTGGACCGGTGGCAGGCCGAGGACCTGATTTTTGTGTGGTCGCACGGGTGGAGCGACGGCAGCCTGGGCGTTGCGCCCCAGGAAGGTCACCCGCGCTATGCGGTACATGGAGGAATGCGCGCGCTCGCGCTGCGTCTGGCCGACGGCCTGAACGTCCGCACCGATACCACGCTGTCGCGCATCACGCTCAAGGGGGAGCGCTGGGAAGCTATCGACGAACAGGGTGGGCGATACAGCGCCGGGGCCGTGCTGCTCACGCCGCCCGTGCCGCAGTCGCTGCGGCTGATCGACCTGGACGAGGTCCCGCTGACTGACGAGGACCTTGACACCCTCGACAGCATCACCTACGATCCCTGCCTGACCGGTGTGTTCTGGATGTCGGGTCGCATTCGCCTGCCAGAGCCGGGCGCGGTCCAGCGCTCCGATGGCCCCATCATCTGGATCGCCGACAACCGCCGCAAGGGAATCTCGCCCGACCAGACTCTGATCACCGTGCACGCCGGGCCATCGGCCAGTCACCAGTTGTGGCCCATGCCCGATTGGGAGATCACTGTCGCGCTTGAAGCCGGGCTACGCCCCTTCAAGGATGTCAACAGCGAGGTCGGCGGCGCAGTGCTGCACCGCTGGCGCTATGCAACCCCGGCGGTCAACCAGACCGAGCGCTATTTGCAGGCTGCCGGGCTGCCCGGCCTGTTCTTTGCGGGCGACGCTTTTGGTGGGCCGCGTATTGAGGGCGCGGCATTAAGTGGGCTGGCGGCGGCCCAGGCGATTGCCGGAAATCGCTAGCACACTGGCGCGGTCGATTGCATTTGGAGAAAAAGGAGAACATTACCTGATGCGTAACGCGGCTGAGCTGTTTGAGGCCGTTCATACTTTGCCACGCCACCGCCGGATGGTGTACGAAGTCCTACACCCGGTTTCGGTGGCCCTGGTGGGAATCCTGTGTGCGCTGCTGATCGGCGGGCTGTCGGCGCTGCTGGCACGCTGGCTGGTCGATCCTGATGTGGGAACCGACGCGCTGATGGGTGCGATCATCATGCCGGCGATCATGGCCTTTGCATTTGTGCTGGCAGGCGCGCGGCGGCACTTCCGCGCGTGGGAGAGCCGGTGGGCCGCAGCCTGGGGAGCCGCCCGGCGCAACGCGGTAGCCGGGCTTGCCGTCGGGTTCGTGTTTGTGGTCTTCACCCACTTCCTGGGCCAGTTGCTGATCACGCGCGCGCTCTATGGTTCGCTGGAATTCCACAAGCACATTCTGGACTATATCGGCCTGATCCCGGTGCTTTATGGGCTGCTGTTCGCCGTGCCCATCGCGCTGGGCTGTGCCCTCTACGCCGCGTATATCACGATCAGCGGCGATCTGATCTACACGCTGGCGACTCGCCTGCCCGTCGGGGAAGAAGCCTGACACTCGCGTTTTTCACCACGCGCCCGCCGCAGCAAAACGACGGGACCGAAATTCCCTCTCCAGGTCGGGCTGGGCGCGTGTGGAAAAACCGCCAGGTGCTCCGCCACAGCGATCCAACGAGGGGCGTGCCTTCCCCACGGGTGTATTTCACGAAAGTTCACGCCACCGTATCGCCGCACGCTCATGCACGTTGAGAAAATAACCGGCTATGGTGACCCGCGAGAGTCTGGCCTCACCCCCGACCTGCGCGCCTCTTGGGAGGCGCTTGGTCTGCCCCCTCTCCAAAAAAAGTTTTGGAGAGGGGGCGAAGCGGCCCGGTTTTGGCCGCGCGGGGGTGAGGCCAATCGTTCGCCCTCTCATG
>DAOUFU010000060.1:0-11710 GCA_034429275.1 Anaerolineae bacterium
TAGTCGACGCCAGCGACTGGTTCCGCAACCTGGACGCGCTGCCCCCGGTGGATCTGCCGACCGCGCCGCCCGCCGCACCGCCCGAAGAACCCATCCTGGCCGCATCGCCCGCCCAACCGGAAGCCGGAGACAGCATCGAGGACCTGTTTGACCAGATTTATTCCGACGCCAACTATGCCGCCGATATGCCGCTTGAGCCGCCCGCACTGCCCGATATCCTGACCGAGCCGCCGGGCCGCAGCATCCGCACCGCGTACCTTCCCGGCGCATATTCGGTGCCGGAGAGCGAGCCGCCTGCCGGTGACGAGACCGGCTATCTGCCCGGCGCTTACGCCGCGCCGGAAATCGAGCTGCCGGACGATGACGAGAGCGGCTATTTGCCCGGCGCATACGACCAGCCGGAATCGCCGCCCGGTGGCCACGCTCACGATCGGGGCGCTACGACCTTCCTCGGCGGCGATTTCGCCGCGCCGCAGCCCGCCTCGCGCGACAAGACCCGCTTCCTGGGCGGCGACTATCAAGAGCCGGAAGCGCCGCCGGACGACAAAACTCGTTTCCTGGCGCCCGATTTTGAAGAACCGGTCATCACCTTCGATGCCGGGCAGCCAGAAGGGGCGGACACCGAATCCGCCGATTCTCGCACCGAGGATACGCGCCCACTCGGTCGGACAGCGCCGCTCGAAGACTGGACCGGCACCTTTGACGACGTAGTCGTGCCGCCGGAGGTCGCC
Organism: Anaerolineae bacterium; assembly: GCA_034429275.1. GTDB lineage: Bacteria > Chloroflexota > Anaerolineae > Aggregatilineales > Aggregatilineaceae > DAOUFU01. The sequence continues at coordinate 732 of DAOUFU010000060.1, forward strand.
CCGCCTGCGATCGTGCCGCCCTTTGTGCTGGATGGCCGCAGCGAGGACGAGACCTTCCGCGATGTGCTCGAAGCCGTGAGCAGCGCCCCGCCGCCGGATGACAACGGCCCGCCCGACACCGGCAGACTGCGCGACCGTGAATTTCACAAACTGGTCGATTCCTTCCGCGAGCCGCCCGATCAGCGCCCGCCGCGCTCGCCGCTGGATGACTTTGTCGGCGCGCCGGAAGGCGACCTCCCCGGCGGCGAACCGACCAGCACCATCGACCACCTGCTGAACGCCATTCGCTCCGGCGTGCTGCCCGTCGAGCCTGTTTCGCCGGACGAAGCGAGCGCCCCGGAAGGCAGCGATACCACCATCGGGGAACTCATCCAGGGATTGTTCGATTCGTCATTCGAGGGCGTGCTGGCCACTCTGGCGGGCGAAGAGGTGGCCGACGATTCGTTCCACGAACCGAGCTACGAGAGCCTGGACGAAGAGCCGCCGCGCCGCCGCCTGGCCGAACCGCCGACCTCGTCCGAGGACTCGGCCTCGTACCCGGCGACAACCGCGCTCTCTGCCGTGCGCGGCCTGCCCGCCGAACCGGGCGAATTTTCGCTCGACGCCCTGCTGAGCAAGATCGAGGCCGATCTGCCCCGCCCGCGCCGACCGCGCCTCAAGCCGCTGCCTTCGTGGCGGACTCAGCCCGCCTCGATGGCCCAGACTCCCGGCACCCACCGCATCGAAGCCATGTTCGACCACATCGAAGGAGTCGATCACTCGCTCAAGCCGGTCGAACAGGCCCGCTACGAATCGCTGCTGGAAGAATTCGAGAACCTCACGCCGGAGTCGCTGTCGCCTTCGCCGCTGGCCCAGGAAGCCATCGGGGATACTGCCCCGCCGCCCGAACTGCTCGCGGAAGATGCCGAAGGCGACCCGTTCGCGCAAGGGGATCAAGCGTTTGCGCGGCGCACGCTCGACTATGAGGACATCGCCATGCCGGATCAGATCGCCCCGCCGCCGCCTGCCGGGGACGAAACATGGGCAGAGGAAGTGTTCGCAGAAGTGCCGGAGGCCGATGTCGTGCCGGACCTGGAAGTGCCGAGCTTTGTGGCCGAATATTTCGCCGAGGATGTGCAGGAGTCCGATACCCGCCCGATGCCCATCGACGCCGGGGCCAACCTGGATTACAGGCCGGGCGAATTCGAGCCGGATGAAGCTTTTGAGGAATTCCCCCAACCCGAAGAGTACGCCGAACTCGAAGAGTACGCCGAACTCGAAGAGTTCGCAGAACCCGAAGAGTTCGCAGAACCCGTAAGGGACGCCGGGGAGGAACCTGAACCCCAAGAGCGCGCCGAACGCATCCCGCCCGATCTCGCCGCCGAGCTGGGCGAGCTTGCCGAGCAGCTTTCCGCCGCGCCGGGCGACATCATGACCGACCGCGCCGACAGCCTGCTGGAATGGGACGAATCGCCGGAAGAATGGGCGCTGCCCATCATCGAGGACGCCGGGCTGGTCGAGGTGCCCGCCGATACCGCCGCCATGATGCTGAGCGGGTTAGAAGACCTCGGCGCACTGGAGAGCGCGCCGGAAACCAGGATGGACGAAGCGCGCCCGGCAGACGAGGCCGCGCCTGAGCAAGCCGCCGAGCCGCTCGCCGCAGCCGAACCGGTCACCGATGAGGCGCTGGCTCAGGCCGCCGTGCTGCTGACCGAATACGCGCTCGAAAGCTCGGCGCAGGCGGTCATGCTGGCCCGCCCCGGCGAGGTGATCGCGCTCTCCGGCAACCTGCCGGAGACGGCGGAACACCGCCTGTTCGCCATCGTGGACACGGCCTGGAATGCCGCGCCGGATTCGGGCGCGCTGATCCGCTATATCACCCTGCCGGATGCCGGAGAATTCTTGCTCTACAGCACGCTGGTTGACTCCGGTGACGCAGGCGATCTCTCGCTGAGTATGATTTTCCACGTGGATACGCCCGTGCGCGTCATCCGCCGGCAGGCGCAGCGCCTCAGCGAAGCGCTGGCGCTCGTCCCCGAAGAGCCGGAAGACTCCGAGCCGCTCGCCGCGCAGACGCTGGTCAGCCGCCCGACCGAACTTCGTCCCCCGGCAGGGCTGCGCGAAGCCGTCGAAGCGCAGGCCGCATCCGGCGCGCTGGCCGCCGGCGAAGCTCCTGCCCGCCCGGCGGAAGAGGTCGTCTACACCGCGTTTACCTGCGCCTGGTTGCCCGTCAACCCGCGGCTGGAACTGCGCGGCGACCTGGCCGAGACCGTCAGCAGCGCCCTGGACGTGATCGCCCGCGCCAACCTGTGGGAGATCGAAGACCGGCAGGTGGGGCCAGACCTGGTGATCGTGACTCTGCGCGTGCCGGAGACCCTGCTGGCCGATGATGTGATCAGCCGGCTGATGTCCGCCGTCTCGGCGCTGACCGTCGAGCAGTATCCCGGCCTGCTGGACGAGAGCGGCTCGCTGTGGGCAGATGGCTATTACCTGGTGTCGCCGCCCCGCCCGCTCACCGACCGCGAGATCGGGCGCTTCATCAGCGCTCAGCGCGAGGCGATTTAGCGCAACCTGAAAAAACGACGGAGAGACCGCGAATCATCGTGAATCATCGGGGCGGGTCCTGCGAGGCCCGCCCCGGCTGTTTATGCTGAACTCTCGCACGCGGCCAGGCGTGCCCTTACTTCACTTCGCGGGTGGGCAGCGGGCGGCCCATCCAGTTGGCATCGCCCACCGCAGGCCCCAGCGTCTCCACCGGTGCCCACAGGTAGTTGCATCCCCAGACGAACTTGTAGTACTGATGCGTGGCATCCTGGCCGATGACGATGGCCGTCTTGCCGGCGGGCATCTCAAGCGCCGGGTTGGTCATCAACTGGCCGGGCGCCCAGTAAACGCGCGTGGTCTGAACAAAGCGGCCCATCACCGACCCTTCCGGAATATAGATCTCCAGGTCGCAGCCGATCCCGCCGCTGGTCGGCACACCGCCGCAATCCACCGGCACCGAGACCGAGTCCATATAGTCCCACTCGCCCGGCAGCTCGATGGGCGGCGAGGGCTGGAAGACCGGGCGCGCCAGCTTGGCGCTGCGCACATTTATCGAGGAGTTGCTGGCCGCTTCCCCTTCAAAGAGATAGATGAAAAACAGGTGGAAGGTGACCGGGCTGACCGGGGTAGAGGTGTTGTAGTCAATCCCGCCCGGATACGTCCCCGGCCCCTCGGTGAATCCCGACCAGTCGCCCAACACGTGCCCCGCGCCATCGACCGCGAACACGTACAGGTTATCGCCTTCCATATATTCCGGCAGCCGGTTCACCAGCGTGATCGACCGTCCCCCGCGCCCGATCTGCGAAGTGAGTATTTGCGAGCTGTCGATCACATCGAACCAGCCGTTGTCGCACTCCGACTCCACGTTCTCCAACGACAGGTCCAGGCCGACCTGGGCATGGCTGCGGTTAGGGCTGCCCACCATACCCAATGCCATCACAGCGATCACAAGCACCAAAAAACCACGCCGAAACGCCATTCATGTCTCTCCTGAACTGTGAATAGAATGATCTCAATGATTTGTACTGCGATGTCCATACACGAGTTTAGCATTAATTGTTACTGCGAGTATCCGTTTTCCTATAAAAAACTCGAAAAAAAAGCCCCTGCGCCGCGTTTGCGGTATAATCTTCCCAAAGCGCACATCTGTTCATGTTCGCCGCCGCACGTGTTGTGCTGCACGCGCCGTACCGTGATTGATCATCTCGTAAGGAGCGCCCCATGACTCGCCCTACCCTGGTTGTGATCGACGGTCACGCCCTGGCCTACCGTATGTTCTTCGCCCTGCCGGTCGAGCAGTTCTCCACCAAGGCGGGCGAGCCGACCAACGCCGTTTACGGCGTGGCGCGCACCCTGATCGACCTGCTGACCGCGCCGCCCGACTATCTCGCCATCAGCTTCGACCAGGGCCTGAGTGGGCGTGGCGATCTCTACCCCGACTATAAGGGCACGCGCGAGAAAATGCCCGGCGACCTGCGCATCCAGCTTGACCGCATCCGCGAGCTGGTCACCGCCTTCAACATGCCGATCTTCGAGCGCGACGGCTTCGAAGCGGACGATGTCATGGGCAGCCTCGCGCCCCAGGCCGAAGACCAGGGCGTCTCCGTGCGCCTGATCACCGGCGACCGCGACCTGCTCCAGTTGATCACCGAGCACACTACCGTACAGCTTCCGGCTAAGCGCGGCGGCGGCACGCCCGAAGTGTGGGACCTGGAGCGCTTCCGCGCGGAATATGGCCTGGAGCCGCCGCAGTTGGTCGAGATGAAGGGGCTGATGGGCGACCCGTCCGATAACATCCCCGGTGTAGATGGTGTGGGTGAAAAGACCGCGCTCAAGCTGATCGCCGAATACAGCTCGGTCGAAGGAGTCTACGAGCACCTGGACGCCATCAAGGGCGCGCTGCACGACAAGCTCGAACGCGGGCGCGCCAGCGCCTTCCTCTCGCGCGACCTGGCGCGCATCCGGCGCGATGTGCCGGTCTCGCTGGACCTCGCCGCCTGTGTCGCGCGCGATTACGACTACGCCCAGGTCGCCGAGTTGTTCCGCGTGCTGGAATTCCGCAGCCTGATCGGCCAGCTTCCCGGCAAACCGGCGGCTGCGCCCCGCCAGGCTCAGCCGGGCCAGCAGCTCTCGCTGTTCGGCGAATCGACCGGTGGCGAAGCTGCCCCAGCCGCCAATGCCGCGCCGGTGGTGCCCTACACCATCGTCGATGACGAGGCGAGCCTGGCCGCCCTGGTCGCCGAACTGGAATCTGCCGGGATGATCGCCTTCGACATCGAGGGCACGTCGCTGGACCGGATGACGCTCAGCCTGTCGGGAATCGCGCTGGCGGTGAACGGCGAGCGCGGCTACTACGTCCCGGTGGGGCACATCGCGCCCAACGCGCCCGCCTCTGCGCCGGAAGGCGTGAGCCAGCCCGATCTGCTGGAAGGGCATACCCCGCGCCAGCTTCCGCTGGAACAGGTGATCGCCGCGCTGCGCCCTGCCCTGACCGATCCCCGCATCCCCAAAGTGGCTCACAACGCGCCCTTCGACCTGGTGGTGATGCGCCGCTATGGGATCGATGTTGCGCCCATCACGTTTGACACGATGGTCGCCGAATGGGTCACCAACCCGGACAGCCGCAACCTGGGCCTGAAAAACATGGTCTGGCACTACCTCGATGTGCGCATGACCGAGATCGAGGAATTGATCGGCACGGGCAAGAACCAGATTACGATGGACCGCGTGCCGGTCGAAAAAGTCGCGCCCTATGCCGCCGCCGATGCCGCTTTCACCCGGCGGCTGGTGGATATTCTGCGCCCGCAGCTAGAAGAATACCCGCGCATGTGGGCGCTGTTCTCGGAGATCGAGATGCCGCTGGTGCCGGTCATCGCCGATATGGAGATGGCGGGCGTGCTGCTCGATGTGCCCTTCCTGCGCGCGATGAGCGCCGAACTGGCCAGGCGCAGCGCCCAGCTTGAGCAGGAAGCCTACGCGCTGAGCGGCGGTTATGGCGAATTCAACCTGGGCAGCCCCAAGCAGCTAAACGATGTGTTGTTCGGCAAGCTTGGCCTGCCCGCCGAAGGGCTGCGCAAGACTACGCACGGCTTCAGCACCGATGCCGCCACGCTCGAAGGGCTGGCGGGCACGCACCCGATCATCGACGTGATCCTGGCCTGGCGCGAACTCACCAAGCTCCAGAGCACCTATGTGGACGCCCTGCCCGCGCTGATCAATCCCCAGACCGGGCGCGTCCATACCAGCTTCAACCAGACGGGCACCGTCACGGGCCGCCTGTCGTCCAGCAACCCCAACCTGCAAAACATCCCGATCCGCACCGAAGAGGGCCGCCGCGTGCGCCGGGCGTTCATCGCGCCGCCGGGTCACCGCCTGCTGGCAGTGGATTACAGCCAGGTCGAGCTGCGCATCCTGGCCCACACCAGCCAGGACGAGGCGCTGATGCAGGCCTTCCGCGATGGGATGGACATTCACCGCGCCACCGCCGCCGCCGTCTATGGCATCCCGCTCGAAGCCGTGCCCTACGACCAGCGCCGCTTCGCCAAAGCGGTCAACTTCGGGCTGATGTACGGTATGGGGGCGTTCCGCCTCGCCCGCGATAGCAACCTGACCCTGGCCGAGGCCGAAGCCTTCATCGCGCAGTATTTCGCACGCTTCCCCGGCGTGCGCCGCTACCTGGATCACGCCACCGAACGCGCCGCCCAAGACGGCTACGTCGAGACCCTGCTGGGCCGCCGCCGCTACTTCCCCGAACTCGACCGCTCGAAGGGCCGCAGCGTGAGCTTCCAGGCTCGCCAGCGCGCCGAGCGCGAAGCCATCAACGCGCCGATCCAGGGCACCGCCGCCGACATCATCAAGATCGCCATGATCAACCTGTCGCGCGCGCTCAAATCGGGCGGGTTCGCTGCAAAGCTGATCTTACAGGTTCACGACGAACTGGTGCTCGAAGTGCCGGAGCCGGAACTCTCCGAAGTCGCGCCGCTGGTGGTGGCGATCATGGAATCGGCCTTTACGCTGGATGTGCCGCTGGTCGCCGATGCGCGAGTCGGCTTCAACTGGGCCGAGATGGAGCCGTATTCCGGCTAGATCGATGGACGACTGAAAGGGGGCGACTATGTCCGACCAGGACCGCGAGCGACTGGTGAACGACCTGCGGGAGACCTGGCGCTTCCGCCCGCACGACCCCAAAGTGGAGCGCTATATCGGCAAATTCTTCGACCGCCAGCGCATCGATCAAAAGATCGTCGCGCGCGTGCAGGGCAATCATGGCGTGTATACCGTCGTGATCCAGGTAATGAATGGCCATCCGCAGGCATCCTGCACCTGCTACATCGGCAGATACGGCAACTGCCACCACTGCGACGCGCTGGCGCGTACCTTCCTGGCCGAGCCGGAGAGCTTCCGCGAGATCGTCCCCAAAACCTTCGACGAGGTGAACAGCCTGACCGACCTGCCGGATTACCTCAATTACGTCACGCTGGCCGAATTGATGGAGCGGCTCAAGGCGGCGGGCATCCGCCAGAAGGCGTTCGCCGAGGCCATCGGGCTGAGCGCCAATACCATCACCACGCTGAAAGCCAGCGAAGCGCGTCACGCCCGGCGCTATGAACTGGGCGCGGTCAAGCTGGCGGCGCTGTGGGTGCTGGAAACCTTTGGGGAGTGAGGGGAACGGCAGGGGCCAGGGTGTGGCCCGCCCAATGGGTGTAATCCATTTTCGGGGCATGAGACTGTGGGGGTTGCCCGGCCTCACCCCCGCGCGGCCAAAACCGGGCCGCTTCGCCCCCTCTCCAACCGCGGTTGGAGAGGGGAAAGACCAAGCGCCCCGAAGGAGCGCGCCGGTCAGGGGTGAGGCCGGATGACCGATGGAGTGTGGACATCTTGAACTTTCGTGAAATGCACCCCTTAATTCCATTGGATGCACAGCGTGCGGTATAATGGACACTTAAGCGGAGTCGCGCCCCCGACCTGTCACCCGCTCTGCGCCTGGACCAGGCCTCGTGCCTGCGCATGGAAAAGAAGGACTATGAACGTATGTCAAGAAGTGTTTTGGTGGTGTTATTTGATGACGTAGATACTTTGGATTTCACCGGCCCGATGGAAGTCTTCGCCATCACCGGCCAGCGGGCGACCGGCCCCGTGCCCTTCACCGTAACCACCGTGGCCGAACGCCACCATCCCTTGATCACCACCCGCAGCGGCCTGAGCGTCGCCCCCTACTATACCTTCGCCAACGCGCCCCAGGCCGATGTCCTGGTCATCCCCGGCGGGCTGGGATCGCGCCACGAGCAGACCAACCCGGCCATGCTCGAATTCATTCGCCGCCAGGCCGCCAAGGCCGAGATCGTGCTCTCGGTGTGCACGGGGGCGCTGCTGCTGGGCGCTGCCGGGCTGCTGAGCGGCCAGCGCGCCACCACGCATCACAACGCCTTTGCCGAACTTCGCCGCACCGCGCCGGAGGCGAGCATCATGGAGAATGTGCGCTATGTGGACAACGGCCAGATCATCACGTCGGCGGGCATCACGGCAGGCATCGACGCCGCGCTCTATGTCGTCCAGCGGCTGATGGGTCCGGCCACCGCCCAAGAGACTGCCAGCCACATGGAATATGCCTGGCACCCGATCGAGCAGGCGTGATTGCGCCGGGGCAGCGCCGCTGCTGCATGGGGGGCACTGCGGCTTTCTCGCTCAGGAGTTGCACAAATTCGTCAGAGGTTTATAATCTTTTTTGCTCATCAAAATTATACGGTGTGTCGCGCAGCGATACCGGCTGCGGGCTTCTAGCAAAGCCCTGCACAACAGCGGAACTGGTAGCGATCTCACGTGGACGCACATGCTGATGCCAGATTCACCAGGGTGTATCGACTGTTCTGCTCGAAGGACTTTGGCAGCATGGACCCTTCAGCGCTTCGACTCTGCCCTGCCCGATCCTTCACTTCCTATCTTGCTTCACCCAGGCCAACCAGGTTCATAATGACACCGTACCGCAAGACTACCGGGTTTTTTGCAGAGGGTCTCTATTTTGATTTTCCCAAACGATTTCTGAACCCTCGATGTGACCGTGTTGGCGCATCTGCTGACTACTGGAAAGGAGGTTTGCCCTTCAATCCAATGATTCCACGCTCGCCGAGGCAGTCACAGGTCGGCTTTGTTCTTGGGCGTGCCGCGCGGCGCGCCGCGACGTCGCACATGTTACAGTCACATTAGCCAGCTCACAGGAGGAGCTTTTCTTCATGTCCAAAAAATCAGCCCTGCCGATGATCCTTGCGCTGACGATGATCATCGCCCTGGTTCCCACCGGGTTTACCTTTGCCAGCAGCGCCGACTACACCTTGACCAGTGTGGTTCGGCAGGTCGAGCCTGTCACGCTGTATACCACCGACTCGGCGGAAATCAGCACGATCGATCCGCAGCGCGCGACCGATGTTATTTCAATTAACGTGATCGAGAACCTGTTCCTGGGCCTGACCAACAACGACCCGCTGGTTCCCGGCAATGTGCTGCCCGAAGTCGCCACCGACTGGACTGTGAGCGATGACGGCCTGGTATGGACCTTCAACCTGCGCAACGATATTCCCTGGGTGCGCTGGGACCCGGTCAACGACAATGCCGAGATCATGCGCATGGTCACCGCCCACGACTTTGAATATGCCATCAAGCGCTCGTGCGATCCCAACCTGGCATCCTACTACAGCTCGCTGAACAGCCAGATGATCGCCGGCTGCGATGTGCCCTTCAACACCCCCGTCGAAGAACTCACCCCAGAGCTGTTTGACGCCGTGCAGGCCGTCGCGCTCGATGATGTAACCTTCCAGATCACCTTGCAGTTCTCGGCGGGCTACTTCCTCCCCCAAACCGGGATGTGGCAGAACCGCGCCGTCCCAGAAGAGGTGATCAGCGAATATGGCGAGAACTGGACCGACGTGGGCGTGATCTGGACCAACGGCCCGTTCGTAATCGATGAACTGGTGCGCGGCGTCCGTCGTGTCTACCTGCGCAACCCCCACCTGCCCGCCGATATTCAGGGACCGGGCAACCTGGAGCGCATCGTCACTACCGTAGTCGAAGACCAGGGCACGCGCTTCTCGCTCTACCAGGACAACCAGATCGATGTCTCTGGCGTGCCGACCGCCGAGCTTCAGGCCATCCTCGATGATCCGGCCTATGAAGGCCAGCTCTTCCAGGTGGCCGACCTGGGCGTGTTCTATTTTGCCTACGCGCACGACAAAGCCCCCTTCGATATCGTGCACGCGCGGCGTGCCTTCTCGGCAGCCATCGACCGCAACGCCTTCGTTCAGGAAATCCGCCAGAACCGCGGTGTGCCGATGATCCACTTCACGCCCCCCGGCATGTTCGGTGCTCCGCCGGTGAACGAAGTGGGTGTGGGCTACAACCCCGAATACGCTCGCCAGCAGATCGAACTGGCCGGCTATCCCAACTGCGAAGGCTTCCCGACCATCGAGTTCATCGCGCAGTCGGGCATCGGGTCGTGGGGCGAGTTCCTGGCCGCCTCGGTCGAGCGTGAACTGGGCTGCGACCCCAACATCATGACGATCGAGCAGCAGGAATTCTCCGTGATCCTCGAAACCACCTCCGCCCAGAACGCGACCGAAGATCGGCCCAACATCTGGACGGCGGGTTGGGGTCCGGACTATCCCGACGCCAACAACTGGGTGAACGATGTGCTCTCGTGCGAAGGCCAGAACGACTTCAAGCGCCCCTGCACCGAGACTGACGACCTGATCCAGCAGGCGGCCCGCGAATCCGATCCGGCAGTGCGCCAGGAACTGTACTATCGCATCGAAGAGCAGTTCTTCGGTGAAGATGGCGACTTCCCGATCGCGCCGCTGTTCCTGCGCCTGGACTACGTGCTGATCAAGCCCTGGTACAAGGCCCCGGTCGAGACCGATGGTCTGTTCGGCGGTGCCCACTGGGATTGGCGCACCATCGACCAGGAAGCTCAGCTGGCCGCGCGCGGCGGTTAACGCCTGCGCTCAGCCCAATTTTGCGCCGGGGGTGTCCACCAGGATGCCCCCGGTTTTTTGTCCCCGCCCGCCTCGCCAGAGGCATCCGGCCAGAGAAACGCATAGAACGCCGAAGCGCCCTGATTTGAGCGCCATCCTGCACTTTGAGAACATAACCGGCTATGGCGACCCGCATGAGTCCGCCCCCCCACATCCGGTCAAACTGCCAGAGACCGCCCGGTCCAGGTGATGGCCCTGATCTTCCCTGCAGGGTGATTGCATCAAAATACGTGACCCGCGCGAGTCCGGCCTCACCCCCACCTTCGCCGCGCCCTGCGGGCGCGTTGTCGGGTGCCCCCTCTCCGAAAATTTTCGGAGAGGGGGCGAAGCGGCCCGGTTTTGGCCGCGCGGGGGTGAGGCCAGCCATTCGCCTCTCATATCCGATCAATTGGCCAAAGTGCATCAGGGGCAGGCGATGCGCATCAACCGAAACAG
>DAOUFU010000061.1:0-8393 GCA_034429275.1 Anaerolineae bacterium
CATGAGACTGTGGGGGTTGCCCGGCCTCACCCCCGCGCGGCCAAAACCGGGCCGCTCCGCCCCCTCTCCGAAAATTTTCGGAGAGGGGGCAGACCAGGCGCCTCCCATGAGGCGCGCAGGTCGGGGGTGAGCCCAGCCGTTCGCCCACCCCTTTCCGCTCACCTTATCAATATGCATGACGGGGGCGAAGTCCTCGCAATTTCGCCCCCAATCTGGAATGCACTCTTGGGCGGGCAGGCGTTGTCGCGAGGTGCCCAGGCGCGTACAATGAGGGTGAAGTTGTGGAGTGGAGGAAACCGTTATGGTCGCGCCGTCGGTGTTGTGTTTTTTGCCCCTGGTGCTGCTGCTGGGGATGGGTGTCTTCACCGGCCCGGTGATCGGGCCAATGCCGCTGCAAGCGCCGCGCACGCCGATCACTACCGCCAACGCGAGCCAGGTGGTGGATTGGGGCGCGGTCATCACGTCCGGCGTACCGGTGCGATCTGCCGGGTGGCTGCCCGGCGATGCGCTGGTTGTGCTCGGCGGGGACGAGGCGGGCCAAATCGGCGGTATGACGCCGGGGCCGCTGGCGGAATCGTTCGCCGTCACCGTGCGTGCCGATCACGGGCTGGCGGTGAGTCCCGGTGGGGAATCCGTTGCCCTGGCCGCGCCCGATCCGTATGAAGACGACCTGTTTGAGCTGCTGGTCTATTCGGCGGGCGGCGAGTGGGTGCCGCAGAACGCGACGATTCGCCTCTCGTTCAAGGGGGCACCTGGGCCACTGGCTTACCGCCCGGACGGGGCACAGATGGTCGTGGTGGCGCATGTGGACGCGGCGAGCGTGATCTTCCGGCTCGATGCGAAGACGGGCGAATTGCTCGGCAGGGATGAAATCCCCGCGCGGGTGGAAGCGGCGGCCTTTGCGCTGGAGGGCGGGCACCTGGTCGTGGGCGGCGAGGACGGCGTGCGCGTATTGGCGATCGATATTGTGCAATTGCGTGAGATGTGGGCAACCGGCGGACCGGCGATCTCGGCGCTGGTGGTGACGGGCGAGGCGGTCATTGCGGGGCAGGGCGATGGCAGCCTGACCGCCTGGAGCCTGGCCGATGGCGCGGTGCGCTGGCAGTCCGAAGGCGAGGGGGCGATCACGGCGCTGGCGACCTCGCCGGGCGGCGAAGTGCTGGCGGTAGGTGATGCTTCCGGTGCCATCGCGCTTTGCGACGCGGCGACCGGGGCGCGGCTCGCCTTGCTGCGCGGCGAGGCTCCGCTCCGTGGGCTGGCGTTCAATCTGGACGGCAGCCTGATCGCGGCGGCTGCCGGGGAATCGCTGCACGTGTACGGGCTGCCCCTGACGGGCGGCCCCGGCGCAGGGGGGCAGGGCACCGGTCCTGGCGGCGGGCCGGGCACGCTCAGCGGACCTCCGCCGGAACCCGGCGGCCCGCCCAGCGATGGGACCTATCCGCTGGACCCGCCCGGCGATACGGAATAGCGCCGGGAAGTCGCTCGCGAACGGGGCCGGGGAACAAAAAACGAGGGGACGCACGGTCCCCTCGTGGCATTTCACAGGCGGAATGGCCCGGCCTATTCCTCTTCTTCTTCGGCGCGCTCGCGGCGGATGAGTTCCGGCTCGACGCTGGTGACCTCTTCCTCGGTCTCGACTTCGGTTGTCACCGCGCTTGAGGCGGCAAACACGATGGTGTCGGGATCCGTGAGGTAGGTCACGCCCTCGATAGCGGGCAGGTCCTTGACGGTGATGACATCGCCCTGGCGCTTGAGGCCGTTGACCGGCACTTCGATGTGGGCGGGCAGGTCGGCGGGGAAGCACTCGACTTCGACGGCGTTCAGTTCGTGCATGATCATGCCGCCGGCGTCTTCCAGTTCTTTGGCGTCGCCGACCATGACCACCGGCACGAAGTTACGAATCTTGACATCCATCCGCACGTGGTAGAAATCTACATGCAGGACGTCGCCGGTGATGGGAGCGCGGTGCACGTTGCGCACCAGCGCGGGGTAGCTTACCCCATCCACCTTCAGATCGAGGATCGACGAGCCGCCCGCATCGCGCAGGGCAATGCGCAGAGACGGCCAGTCCATCTGGACATTGATCGGCTCAAATTCCGGGCCAAACAACACGCCGGGAACGATCCCCTGGCGGCGAAGCTGCCGGACCTGCTTGCCAACAATGGTGCGTTGTGTCGCATCGAGAACTATTGCCTGTGCCATCGAATATTCATCTCCTCAACATGTCCGGCCCGCGCGTGCCACGGCGCGTGTCCCACGCGGCGCATGTATTGCTTGGGTTATCAGCCGCCAGAATGGGCGGTCCAGGTGACTGCCTGGCGTATAGTTAGCCTGGGCAATTGTAATGGACGCTGCGCAGAGCGTCAATAGTGGGGTGAGCGGAAATTCTGGGTGCACCTGGTGCGGCGGGGTGGCAGGGGAAACGCACCGAAATACGTGACCCGCGAGAGTCCGGCCTCACCCCCGACCTGCGCGCCTCTTGCGAGGCGCTTGGTCTGCCCCCTCTCCGAAAATTTTCGGAGAGGGGGCGGAGCGGCCCGTTTTTGGCCGCGCGGGGGTGAGGCCAGCCCTTCGTCGCCCTCATATCCGATCACATGGCCGCCGTGCGTCAGGGGCAGGCGATGCGCGTCAACCGAAATAGTCCTTTTGATGCCTTTGCCCTGGCGGGGTGGGGCGGGTCTTTTCGCGGCGTCAAAGTGGCGATACACTACACGGCCAGGGGATGCACCCTATCCTGGCACTGCCGCGTAATAGAAGACAGCACGGACGCCCTGCTTTTTCGTGCGCATGATGACACAGGGAGAGAATGACATGAAATTCACGATCAAACACCCACCGGCCTATTCATTGGCGATTGCCCAGCTTGAGCCGAACGCGCAGATCAAGGTCGAGCCGGGCGCGATGGTGAGCTACAGCGATGGCGTCACCGTGCAGACCGAGGCCAGAGGCGGGCTGCTGGGCGGCATCAAGCGCATGGTCGGCGGCGAGAGCGTCTTCCAGAATACCTACAGCGCGCCCGCTGCCGGGGGCGAGATCACGCTGGCGGCGGCGCTGCCCGGCGATATGATCCTGCTGGAGATCGACGGCAGCGAATTCAACCTGCAAAGCGGCGCGTATGTCGCCAGCGAGATGGGCGTGAACGTCGATACCAAGTGGGGCGGGGCGAAGGGCTTCTTCGGCAGCGGCAGCCTGCTGCTGCTGCGCGTGAGCGGGCGTGGCCAGTTGCTGGCGGCCTGCTACGGCGCGGTCGAGGAACGCGTACTCGCGCCGGGGCAGCGCTACACCGTCGATACCGGGCACATCGTCGGCTTCGACGCTTCGATCCAGTTCACCGTGAAGCGCGTCGGCGGGTGGAAATCGACCCTGCTGAGCGGCGAGGGCCTGGTCTGCGAGCTGACCGGACCCGGTAAAATCCTGATGCAGACCCGCTCGGAGGAAGCGCTGGTCGGGTGGCTGATTCCGCGCCTGCCCAAGTCGTCGAATTAGTGGATTGCTGAACGGGTGAACGCGGCAGGGGCGGGCGGTGACGCTCACCCTGCCGCGCGATACATGTATTGTGGCCCATTAAAGGACCGTCATGCCGTACGTATTGACTCGATGGGAGCGGCTCGCGCTGGCCGTGATTCTGATGGTGGGCGCGTGGCTGCGATTTCAACACCTGGACGCGATTGAGCTGAACATCGACCAGGCGTACCCGATCTGGCAGGCGGTGCAGACGCTCGACGAGGGCGAACTGCCGCTCACCGGCCAGGGGACCTCGGTGTTGTTCGCCAATCCGCCGCTGACCGGTTACCTGTACCTGCCGGTGGTGGCGCTGTTCCGCGACCCGCTGGCGGTGTATGTGTTCACGCTGGCGCTCAATACCTTCGCCATCTTCCTGGTCTACCGCGCGCTGATCCGCCTGGTGCGCCGCTACCCGATTACGGGGATGTACCCGGCGCTGTTCGGCGCGGCGCTGTTCGCCGTCAATCCCTGGATCATTGAGGACAGCCGCCGGACCTGGGTGCAGAGCCTGCTGCCGTTCTTCATGGCGGTGATCGCGTGGGCGCTCGCGCCGATCCTCACCGGGCAGACTCGTCACCCGCGCCGCCGAATGATCGTGGCCGGGGCGGCGCTGGCGATGATGGCGCACACCTACCTGCTGGCATACGCCATGATCGCCACCGTGACGGCGCTGCTGCTGATCGCGTGGCGGTGGCGGCCCGACCGCTTCCACAAGTGGCACATCCTGGCCGGGATCGGGTTCTTCCTGGTGCTGGCCATCCCCTACGGCATCGGGCTGTACCGGGACTGGGACCGCACCTCGGAACGGGCGCGCCAGTTTGCTTCTGGCGAGGAACGGCTCTCCGACGAGGCGCTGCGCCACGCGGTGCGGCTGGTCACCGGGTGGGATTACGCCCAGGTGCGCGGAGTCCGCGCACCGGCCCGCGATGCCGACCTGCGCGATACCCTGAGCGATATCGCGCACTGGCTGTGGACTCTGGCGCTGATCTCCGGCGTGGTGCAGGCGGTGCGCGCCCTGCTCAAGCGGGGCGATCCTCCGCCGCCGGAGCGCGACAGCGCCGTGATTCTGCTGATCTGGTTCCTGCTGCCGGTGCTGATGTTCAGCGTGGTATCGCGGCCCGTCCACCCGTTTTACCTGCTGCTGACGGTGCCTGCCGGGCACGGGCTGGCGGCCTGGGGCGTGCGTCCCACGCTCAACCGCCCGCGCCTGGCTACCGCTGTGATCGCGCTGGTGCTGGTCACCGGGACGATCAACAGCCTGAACGTGCTTCGCTTCGCCGAAGAGAGCGCGGCATTGCCCGGCGCGGACCTGCCGGGCGCGCTGCCGCTTGAGCAGGGGCGTGCACTCGGCGAGGCGCTGCACGCCGCCGGAGCGCCCGATCGGGCGGTGTTCTCGCCGTTGGACGATTGGCTGGTGATCGCCCTGGTAGAGCACGATTTTCGCGTGGCCAAGACGGAGACTTACGGCCCTGCCGTGCTCGTGCCGGAGTCTGGCGCTATTGTGATGCGCATCACGCGGGCTGGTGAGACGCCCGCCGAACCGCCGCCCTACGCGACGCTGGCGGGCGAACCGATCACCTGGAAGGATGGCACGGTCATCACGCTGTGGCAGATCGCGCCCGGCGATGTGCAGATCGATCATCCTGCCGCGATCTCGTCCGATGCCGGGGTGAGCTTCGCCGGCTGGACGCTGCATGACCCGCTGGTGCCCGGCGCGGTGGTCCGGCTGGATACCTTCTGGCGCATCGACGAACTGGCCCCGGAGCGCGGCATCTGGTCGTTTTTGCCGGTCGCGCTGGTGATGGATGCCGACGGGCAGCGTGTCGCGGAGGCGCAGGGGAACGCCGTCAGCGCGCTGACGTGGGCGGTGGGCGACCTGTGGGTGCAGCCGCTCACGCTGACCGTGCCGGAGGACGCTGCAGGCCCGCTGGCGCTGCGGGTGGGCCTGCTCGACCCGGTGCGGCTGCGCCCGGCCGGGCTGCCGGGCCTGAATGCCGTGTTCATGATCCCGCGCGAGGGCCAAGAGGCGCTGTTCACGCCGGAGATCGTGCTGGGGGACTGACGCGCGGTCGCCTGCCGGGGGCGCGAATGATGGGTCTCACCCCCGCACGGCCCCCTCTCCGGCCTGTACGAATTTTCGGAGAGGGGGCAGACCGGGTCGGGGGTGAGACCGGACTCTTGCGGGGCACCCTGGCCGGTTATTTTCTCAAAACTGCATCAGGGGCAGGCGATGCGTATCCTTCCCGCAGGTTGACATTCGCCAGCGCCACCGCCATAATCCCCAACATGAAAACAACTGTCGCGCGCGTATTCACCCTGATCCTGGTGCCGGGGCTGGCGCTCTCCGCGGCCCTGACCGCCTGCAATTTCGCCACCGACTCTCCGGTCATCGTGATCACCGCCACACCGAGTTCCTGGGCGGCTGCCGTCTCGCCGGAACCGACCATCCCGTATGTCACGCCCACGCCGATCTTTGTGCCCACGCCCACGCTGCCACCCAATGTCGCGCTGGCGGACGCGCAGCAGTCGCTGCGCAACGGGGATTACATCGACGCGGTGACCTATTACCAGGCGGTGCTCGATCAGCCCCAGGCCGATCCCGGTCTGCGGGTCGAAGCGGCGTATGGGCTGGGCGAGGCGGCGCTGCGCGAGGGGTTGTATAGCCAGGCGGTCGCGGCGCTGACGGCGTTCCTCGAAAGCTACCCCGGCCACGAGCGCACTGCCCACGCGCTGTATCTGCGCGGTGAGGCGCACATGGGGGTGAACCAGTGGGGCGCGGCCATCGCCGACTTCAAGCGCTACCTGGAACTGCGGCCCGGCCTGATCGACAGCTACGCCTATGAACTGATCGGCGACTGTATGCTGAACCTGAACCAGCCCGAAGCCGCGCTCGACTATTACACGCGCGCCGCCAATGCGACCCGCGCGCTGCCCCAACTGGTCGCCCTGCGCGAGCGGGTGGCGTCGAGCTATGTCAACGCGGGCAAGCCGCTAGAAGCGGTCGCGCAGTACGACGCCATCTTGGCCGAGGCCCAGAACGCCGCCTACCGCGCCAATATCATGCTTCAGGCCGCCGAAGTGCTGCTTTCGACCAATGACTTCGCCAACTCGTTCACCCGCTTCCAGGTGATCATCCGCGATTACCCGGAGACTCCCGCCGCCTACCGGGCGCTGAAGTATGCGCTGGATGCCAAACTGGACATCGAGAAGCGGCAGCAGGGGATCATCTACTTCGCCAACAAGGACTATCCGGCGGCCATCGCCGCGTTCAACGACTACACCGCCGAGATCGGCTGGGCACCTGCCGACGTGCTGATCATGCTCGGCCAGTCGTACCGGGCGCTGGGCAATACGCAGGCCGCCGTGACCAGCTTCCAGACGGTGATCGACAATTACCCCAGCGAACTCGGCAACGCCTGGCTGGAGCAGGGGCGCACCTATTTTCTGGCTAACGACATCCCCCGCGCCATCGAGACGTATATCGCGCTGGCCACCCAGCACCCGACTCTGCCGGAAGGGGCCGAAGCCCTGTGGCGCGCGGGCTATCTTTACAGTACCCAAAATGACGCGACCAACGCGCTGGCCGTGTTCGATACGCTGGTACGCAGCTATCCGGGCACGGAGCAGGCGCGCGATGGCCTATCGCTGGCGGCGACGATGGCCTACAGCGTCGGGCTGTATGACCAGGCCGCGCAGTTGTTCGGGCAACTGGCCCAGGTGGGCAATGCCGAACAACAGGCCGCTGCCTACCTGTGGATTGGGCGGCTGTATCAGCAGGACGGCAAAGACGACCTGGCCCGCGCGGCCTACGAAGCCGCCGCCCGCGCCGACCCGGAAAGCTATACCAGCATCCGTGCCGCCGACCTGCTCAACGGGCGCGCACCGTTCGACCCGCCGCCCGCTGTGCGCTTCGAGTTCGACGAATCCGCGCAACTGGCCGAGGCCGAAGCCTGGATGCGCAGCACGTTCGCCATCGAGCAGACCGGCCCGCTCTACGTGCTGAGCGATACGCTGGCCAACGATCCGCGCCTGGTGCGGGGCCGTGAACTGCTGGCGGTGGCTCAATATGAGGACGCCGAGAACGAGTTTGAGGCGCTGCGGCTGGAACTGGAGAATGACCCGCTGGGCACCTATCAACTGGCGCTGTTCCTGCGCGATCACGGGCTGTATAAGCTGTCGATCAGCGCCGCCGCCCGGCTGATCACGCTGGCGGGAGTCAACACGCTGGACGCGCCCGACCTGATCGCCCGGCTGCGCTACCCGACGTACTACGCCGACCTGGTTATCCCGGAATCTGAGAAGAATGGTCTCGATCCGCTGCTGGTCTTCGCGCTGATCCGCCAGGAAAGCCTGTTCGAGGGATTCGCCACCTCGTTTGCCGCCGCCCAGGGGCTGATGCAGATCATCCCGGACACGGGGCAGTGGATCGCCGATCAACTGGGCTGGCCGCCCAATTATCAGAACAGCGACGTGTACCGGCCCTACATCAACGTGCGGTTCGGCACGTATTACCTGGGCTGGGTGATGGACCTGGTGGACGGGGTGCCCTATGCGGCGCTGGCGGGATATAACGGCGGGCCGGGCAACGCCAGCCAGTGGCTGGCCGTCTCCGGGCCGGACCTGGACGCCTTCGTGCAGACGGTCGGGTTCGAGGAAACGCGCACCTACGTTCGGCGCATCTACGAGCAGTACAGCATCTACCGGGAGTTGTACGGCGTGGGGTAGGGTGCAGGCTCCGGTCTGCGCACACCTGTCGCCCGCCATACGCATCCCCAACGCCTGCCCATTGGGATGGGCGCTTGCCCGCCTGGCGCAGAACATCGATCCGGCCAGCCGCGTATTATTCTGTGGTTCACAGGCCGGGCGAGACGTTGTGCAGGCGAAATCCC
>DAOUFU010000062.1:0-21056 GCA_034429275.1 Anaerolineae bacterium
CCCGCGTCCGCCGCCCGCCCCACATCACCCGTCTGAAAACATCGCGCCCCAGCAGGTCCGTGCCCATCAGGTGCGCACGTGAGGGCGCTTCGAGCGGCGTATCCGTCGCTGCCATCTGCGGATCGTGTGTCGCCAGCCAGGGCGCACCCACCGTCCCCGCAGCAATCGCAGCCAGCAGCAGCGCCGCAATCCCCAGCCGGACCCGGACTCGCCACCCGCTCATGAGTCCCCCCTCCGCCCCACACGCGGATCGACCAGCCCATACAGCACATCGGCCAGCCCGTTCACCAGGCTGTAGGTCAGCGCTGCCAGCACGACCACACCCTGCACCACCGGGTAATCGCGGTTGTCGAGCGCTGTCAGCAGTACGCGCCCCAACCCGCGCCGCACGAAGATCGACTCCGTGATGACCGTGCCGCCCAGCAGGAATCCCAGTTGCAGCGCCACCACCGCCACCACCGGCAGCAGCCCCACCCGCAAGATATGGTCGAGCACGTCCCATTCCGGCAGGCCCTTCGCCCGTGCCGTGCGCACAAAATCGCCGGCTGCCGCCTGCCGCACGCTGTGCGCCGTCACCTGGGCGATGCTTCCCGCCGCGTGAAACCCCAACACCGCCGCCGGGAGAATCAAATAGCGCGGGCTGTGCCCGCCCACGCCGGGCAGCACGTCCCACGCCACCGTAAACACATAGATAGCCAGCGTCGCCGTCCAATACACCGGTGTCGCCAGCGCCAGCGCGATCACGCCGCCCGCCGCTGCCCGCGCCGCACGCCATCGCCCCAGCCCGGCGATCACGCCCAGCATCACGCCCAGCCCGACCGCAACGCTCAACGCAGCCGCGGCCAGCGCCGCCGTCGATCCAGCATTCTGTCCGATCAGTTCCAGTACCGGCTGGCCCGAAACCAGCGATTCCCCCCACTCGCCGCGCAGCACGCCTCCCAGGTAGCGCGCGTACTGGACCACAATCGGGTCATCGAAGCCCAACGCCGCCCGCCGCGCCGCGATCTCATCCTCCGAAGCGCCCGCCCGCCGCAGCGTGGCATCCACTGCATCGCCCGGCGCGACTCGCAGCGCCACAAACGCCAGGCTCAGCGCCAGCCAGGCGACCAGCAGCGCCGACCCTGCGCGGCGCAGCGCCC
Source organism: Anaerolineae bacterium (assembly GCA_034429275.1). Taxonomy (GTDB): domain Bacteria; phylum Chloroflexota; class Anaerolineae; order Aggregatilineales; family Aggregatilineaceae; genus DAOUFU01. The sequence goes on from DAOUFU010000062.1 coordinate 1,140, forward strand.
ACACGACCATCCATCGCGCTCCGGCCTACGACACCCACAAGATGTTGCGCAACAGCGGCCACCACCCCTGCGCGCTGAAGATCACCCCGTCCAGCCGCGACGAAGTGCCGTTGATGCTCACGAATTCGCGCACCGGCAACACCACCGCCTGCTCCATGATGCGCAACTGCGCCGCCTGGTAATACTGCGCCCGCAGCGCCGGATCAGGCTGGATCAACGCGGATTCGAGCCATTGGTCGAGTTCCGGGTCGCTGAAGCGCGCCCAGTTGCTCGATCCCTCGCTGTGATAGAACCGGTTCAGCAGGCTGGCATCCACACCCGTATCGTTCAGCGCGATCAGGTCATACTCGCCCGATCCCGCCACTTCGACCAGCGTCGGGTAGTCCGGCACCTGCTTCAACTCCACCTCGATTCCTACGTCACGCCACTGGCTCTGGATCAGTTGGGCCACGTCGGCCATCTGGTTCCAGGGGGCGAACACCATTGTCAGTTGCAGCTTTTCCCCGCCGCGATCCAGCCAGCCGTCGCCGTCCTCGTCGCCGAATCCGACCCCTTGCAGCAGGCTGCGCGCCAGGTCCGGGTCATACGGATACATCGACTCAACGGTCGGGTCATAAAACGGGGTGATGCTGTTCAGCGGCCCATACGCCACCGGTGACTGGCCGAGAAACACCGTGCCCACAATCGCCGCGCGGTTGGTCGCGTAGATCAACGCCTGGCGCACGGCCTGCTCGGTCAGCACCCCGCGCTGCGTGTTGAGGAAGAACTGCTGCGGCAGCCCTGGCACACGCGCAGGCACGATGCGGATGCGCGGGTTGCCCGCCAGCAGTTCAGCATCCGTCGGCAGCAGGTCCCCAATGATCTGCACCTCTCCGCTCTCCAACGCCAGCCCGCGCGTCGCCGCGTCGGTGTAGAAGCGGAATTCGACCACATCGATCGACTGTTCGCTCACCGGGGCGTAGAAAATCGGTCCCCAGGCATAATCCGGGTTCCGCTCCAGGATCAGGTGATCGCCCGGCACCACGTCAACCACTTTATACGGCCCGGTCCCCACCTGGTGCCACTGGTAGGTGTTGTTGGTATATTCGGCCAGGGCCTTCGGGCTGGCGATCCCCAGGTACACCTGGCTGAGCGCATCCAGCAGCGGTTCATAAGGTTCGCTCAGGTGCAGCGTGATGGTGTAGTCATCCACCACGGTATAGCCGGTATACGGCCCCAACAGGAATTTCGCCTTTTGCGAGGCCAGCTCTGGGTTCATGATCCGGTCGAGATTGACTCCCACCGCCGCCGCGTTGAACGGCTCACCGTCGTGGAAGGTCACCCCCTGCCGCAGGGTGAACGGCCAGTGCAGCCCATCCGGCGACATCTGCCAGCGCTCGGCCAGCCCCGGCACAAAGTCCATACGCTGCGGGTGACGGTATACCAGCGTGTCATACACCGAGAAGAACGGGATGCCCCGCTCATTCGATGCGTTGCGGTGCGGGTCGAACCCCGACGGGTTGAGCGTCAGCCCATACACGATCCGCCGCCCGCCAGGGCCATCGTCCGAATCGTCGCCCATCAGCAGCAGCACCGCCGTGATCGCGATCACCAGGCACAGCAAAAGCCCCAACACGCCCAAAACACCCACGCCAATCGACAAACGCCGTCGCACCGGTTCCAAACCCATGGTTCGTGTCCTCTCCCTCGTGCCCGGTCAGGCCCGGCAGCCGATCCACAGCCCGCGCCCGGTCAGTCCCTCTGCATCAAATATGACCTCTAGCCCTGCCCGAACCATCGCCGCCCGGTATTCCTCGGCGGAGAACAGCCCCAGGTTCAGGTCCTCGGCGAACGTCTCGACGCCTTCCGGCGTCACAATCATGTACCGCGTCTCGATGTGCGCGATTCTCCCGTGCAGCTTGCTGGTCGAGCCGCGCGCGATTTTAGCCTCCGGCATCTCGATACACTGCAAAAACAGGTGTCCCACGCGGTAATCTTCCGGCAGCAGCCAGGGTTCGATCACCAGCACGCCGCCCGGCGCGACATGCCGCGCCATCGCCATCACCGCTGCGTTCAGCCCCTCGACCGTCTGCATCGCCCCGATCGCGCTGAACAGACAGGTCACCGCGTCGAACTGCCGCCCCAGGTCGAACGCCGCCATATCCCCCTGCACGAATTCGAGGTCCGGGCAGCGTTTGCGCGCAATTTCGAGCATCTCGCCGTTGATATCCAACCCCATCGCGTCGAAGTCGCGCTGTAAATATTCCAGGTGGCGGCCCGTGCCGCAGGCCACATCCAGCAGCCGCCGACCATTCCCGCGCCGGTGAGCCAGGATCGTCGTCTTCACGATCTCCGCCTCGCGCGCATAGTCTTTGTCCCTGTACAGCGCGTCATAAAATGCCATCGAGCGCGTATACATGTGCCGTTTTCCTCACCCTGGGCGCACAGCCCAGGACGCGCTAAAATCGCCCGTTGGGCGCGAAGTGTACCACCGTCCCGCCCGCAAAATCAACAGGCGATGATTATAGGGGTGCGTGCAAAACCTGACAGCGAGTTTTCGAGCGAGAGTCCCCCCGACCTGCGCGCCTCTTCGGAGCCATTTGCAGGTGAGTCCAGATCGCCAGCGATTGGTGTTTGTCGCTTTGCCAGGCGAGCGTCCGTCACCCTTTGCGCGCGCCCTGAACATGCCCGCCCGTTCATTACGAGGAGTTGCCTGCCGTGTCGTTTGAGCCTATCGTGCTCGCGCCTGAACAGATCGCCGAGGAGATATTTCCCTATCGCCGCGTCTGGCGAACCGCCTGGCTCGAAGTCGCGCTGCTCGCCCTGATCGTGCTGACTGTGTGGGCATTGAGCGACCTGTTGGGTGTGATAGACCCCGCCACGCGCACCGCACCGATCAAGATCGGCCTGGCGTTGGTTCCTCTCTTCGCCTGGCTGTTCATCTCTTACTGGACCGAGCGCCGCGCGCCGATCCCGCGCCCACACCTGGTCGGCCTGTTGGCGCTGGGTGCACTGTCGGCCAGCGGCATCATGCTGCCGCTGGAACAGTCTGTTTTCACCCCGGATCGCTGGTTGCCCACCGCCGGGTTTTTCGGGCGTGTGTTGGGCTATACCTTTACGCTCGGCGTCACTGCCGAATTTACCAAATACCTGGTGATGCGCTATACCGTCTGGCCGCGCTTCTTCACCCAGCGCACCGACGGCATCGCCTACGCCCTGGCCGTTTCGGTCGGCTTTGCCACCGTCCTCAACCTGCGGTTCGCACTCCAGCCAGAGCCGACGGTTTCGGCGGTTGCCCTGCGCATCGCCAGCATCACCTTTTCCCAGGTCGGCGTAGGCGTGATTATGGGCTTTTTCCTGGCAGAGCTGCACATTGGCCGTGTACCGGTGTTCTGGCTGCCGATGGGCCTGTTCCTGGCCTCGTTCCTCAGCGGCCTCTATTACGGGTTTCGCGGCATCGCCATCGTCGGCGGGCTGAGCGTCGAAGGTGATGGTAGCGCGCCGATCCGGGGGTTTTTCCTGGCGCTCGGCGTGGTGATCCTGCTGTTCCCCAGCCTGAGCTTCATCATTCAGAACGCAGATGCGCGCATGGAAGCACTGACCGGGCGGCGCGGCACCCTCTAGCGGGGCAGCCCGCCCTTTTACTCGATGGATGAGGCAGTACTATGGACGATGCCCGTTCTTCTCAGGAATTGACCTTCAGCCAGCGCTGGAATAGCCTGCTGGTGATCGTGCTGGCGGCGGCCATGATATTCGTGGGCCTCACCCGGCGGCAGAATGCCCTCAGCGCAACCGTCGTCTTTGAAGACCTGGAATCGGGCGTGCGCGCCCAGGTCCCCGTTGGCTGGCTGGTAGACAACGACAGCCCCGATTATGTGTTCCGCGCCATCGATCCCGATGCCCTGCCCTACAAGACCCAGCTTGAGGTTGATGTCATCCCGGTCGGGCCGGACATGACCCCCAACCTGGTGCTGAACTTGCTCAACCTTCAGCGGTCGCCGCGCGTGGCCGCCTATCGCGAGCTTTCGCGCGTGGCAACCACCCTCCGCGACGATCCCGCCACCCGTATGACCTATACCTACACCGAGTTCGAGCGTAACCCGTTCCTGCAGAGTGAGCCGCTCACCGTCAAAGCGGTTGATGTCGTGGTACTTCAGCGCGGCCAGGCGGTGATCCTGACCTTCCGCGAAGCCAGCACCGACTTCGACGCCCATCTCTACCGCTTTGAGCAGTTCTTGCAGACGGTGGAAATCTTCTGATGACTGACCAACGCACACCTACCCCCAACCGTTTGATGATTCACCTGGCGCTGGCACTCGGCCTGCTGCTGATCGTCGCCCTGCTGTTGGCGGTCGCCGCGCAGCCCTCCAACCCCACGAGCGCTCAGGATGATTCCACCCCCACGCCGACCGCGCCACCGCCGCCGCTGGTGGAACTCAACGAAACCATCATCAAACAGGCGACCGTGCTCATCATGCAAACCTACCAGTCGGGCCAGGAGTCGATCATCTCGTGCGTGGGGTCCGGCACGCTGGTCAGCGCCGATGGGCTGATCCTCACCAATGCCCACATCGCCCTGCCAGGCGACACCTGCCGCTCCGACCAGATCGTGATCGCCGTGACCGTGCGGCTCGACGAGCCTCCCATCCCCATCTATTCCGCCTCGATCGTCGATTCCAGCACCGGCCTCGATCTTGCCGTGCTGCGCATCGATGGCTACCTCGATGGTCGCCCCGTTGAGCCGGGCACGCTCCAGCTTCCTTTTGTCGAACTTGGCGACTCCACCGCGCTCAGCCTGGATGACACCATCGCCATCGCGGGCTATCCCGATTTTGGTCGCGAAGCCGTCACGCTCACGCGCGGCACGGTCAACGGGTTCACCGCCGAGGCCCGCGCCGGTGATCGCGCCTGGATTCGCACCAGCGCCGTGATCCCTGGCACCATGAGCGGCGGCGGTGCGTATAACCGCGACGGCAAGCTGATCGGCATCCCCACCATTGCGCCCGCGCGCGTCGGCGGCACGGCGGTGGACTGTCGCGTCATCCAGGATACCAACCTCGACGGTCACGCCAACAACCAGGACGGTTGTGTGCCGGTGGGCGGCTTCATCACCGCCCTGCGCCCATCGCGGCTGGCGCGCGGCCTGGTCCGCGCCTCCACCCTCGATATCCGCCAGGGGCCGTCGTTCACATCGCCCGATTCTGCGCTGCCCGCCCCCACCGGCGAGCCGACCTTCGACCGCTTGTTTTTCACCACCCGCATCAACGAGGCGGGCCAGCCAACCAACGTAGTGAACAGCGTCCCGGCAGGCACGACCAGCCTGTACCTGTTCTTTGACTACGCGAATATGTCCGATGGCCTGGTCTATGAGATGCGCGTCACCCGCGACAACCTGTCCGATCCCTATCTCAGCCTGCCGCCTGTCACCTGGAGCGGCGGGCAGCGCGGCACCTGGTATATCGGCAGCGCGGGCACAGTGTGGCCCAACGGAGTCTATTCCTTCCGCCTCTTCATCGAAGGTCGCGAGGTCGGCAGCCGCAGCATCAACATCGGCGGCGGCCCGCAGGAAAACCCCGGCTTCTCCGATATCGTGTTTGGCCTGCTCGATCCCACCACTGGCGGCCTGGTCGGCACCAGCTACGTGCTGCCCGAAGGCAGCGTCGTGCAGGCGCGCTTCAACTACCGCAACATGACCCCCGACACCCAGTGGACCTTCATCTGGTACCTGGAAGATGCCGAGCTGTACCGCGAGACTCTCCCCTGGGACTATGCGACTCTCGGCCCACAGGGCACACACAGCATCTCCGCCACCACCGATTTTTACCCCGGCCAGTATCGCCTCGCCCTTTACGTGGGCGATCTGCTGCGCGCCACTGCGGACTTTGTGATCGCGGGCGGGGCGCGCTCCAACCGGACCCAGGTCTTCCCACCCGCCGCCGGAACCGAAGAAAACACCGAAGGCCCGGTCTTCCGGTGGTCCAGCGACATTGCGAGCGGCCAGCCTGCTGGCGTGGTCCGCAGCGATTTTCCCGCGGGCACTTCCAGCCTTTACGCCTTCTTCAACTGGCGGCTGCTCGCCCCCGGCACACTGTGGACCTACCGCTGGACCATCGACGGTGACACGTTGATTGAAGTCACCTCGCCCTGGAATGCCCCTCCCAATGGCGAGAATTTTTACCTCAGCCTCACCAGCCAGGACTCCTTGCCCGATGGCACCTATGGCCTGTCCGTCAGCATCGCCAATGTGACGCTGGAAACGACCAGCGCCCGCGTGGGACTCGGCCAGCTTCCGGTAGATGCCTTCGCCAGTGCCGAAGGGGTGCAGATCGCGGGCCGTATCATCGACGCCGACACCGGAGAGGGCATCCCAGGCGCGCTGTTCATCGTGCTCGAAGCCGAATACAGCGTCGAAGACTTCTTGTGGAACAATGCCCAGGTGTTGGATTATGCCCTGGCCGACAGCAGCGGGTTTTTCCAGTTGAGCAGGCTGCTCCAGCGCGGAACGCGCGCTTCCCCCCTGCTCTACAGCGTCCTGGTCCGCGCCGAGGGATATTTGCCGGTCACCGCCGATGGCATCATCGTCTCCGACGCCACCCGCAGCCCGATCGAGCTAACCATCAAGATGAGCCGCAGTTAGCGATCCGGTGTGCCGGGCGGCATGGGTCTTGTCCGGCACACCCCATATTGCCGTTAAAGAGCTTCTTAATTTCTGCACTTGAAGTATAATTGTCAACAAATAGGAACCATGTGATGTCTCGTGCGCTATGATTACCGTGCGCCTGCATCCGGCGCGCAGCCTGTGCCAAGGAAAAGTGATCATGTCCAGTGCAGTCGATAAACCGGTGCTGATTATTCACGAAGGCGAAAAAGCGGGTCAGCGGTGGACCATTCTTCAAGATGAATTAGTGATCGGGCGCGGCAGCGAATGCGATCTCGTCCTGCCGGAACGCCAGGTGTCGCGCGAGCATATCCGCATCTTTCGCGAGGGCGATACCTACTATGTCCAGGACCTCGATAGCAAAAACGGCACGTGGATCAACGGCAAACAGTTACAGTCGGCTACCGTGGCCCTGCGCGATGGCGATGAGATCCACCTGGCCATGGCCGTTAAGATGACCTATGTCGGCTCCGAGGCAACGGCCCCGCTGCTGCTTGACGAGAGTCCGCATACCCTGGGCCGCCTGCACATCCACCAGGACTCGCGCCGCGTCTTTATCGAAGATGTCGAGGTCGATCCGCCGCTCAGCCTGCCCCAATATCGCCTGCTGGAACTGCTGTACGAAAGCGCCGGAGCAGTCCGCACCCGCGATGAGGTGGTCGAAGCCGTCTGGCCCGAAGCCATCGGCGAAGGCGTCAGCGAGCAGGCCATCGATGCCCTGGTGCGCCGCCTGCGCGACCGCCTGGCCGAAGTCGATCCGCATCACCAGTACATTGTGACAGTGCGCGGTCACGGCTTCCGGCTCGATAACCCACCGGCATGATCTATCCCGCAGGGGTGGCCCGACCGTGTAGCTCGGCCCACCCCTGCGGCTGCCCGGCTCGCTCCACCTTCCCCGGCAGGTGATCATTTCCTCCGCCAGTTGCGTATAATTCCTCGCGGCTGGTGTCCTGCTCGCTGACGGGTGATCTTGCCCCTTGCCGAAGGCCGCCGCCTGGACGATAATGGACTGTTCGCGCCATCACACTTCACTTGTCGTTTGTGTGACAATGCCCTGAAAGTGTGATATACTACCACAATCGAACATTAGTTCTCACTCCCTCGCCCGCACTCATGAAAGGAGCCGTTGCCCATGGCCTCCCAAGCCAAGAGTGAGTTCACCGTCGCCGATGCCTACACCTACTCCACGGCCAACCCCCGGCTCTGGATCGCATCGCACATGTGGCGGTACAAGTGGTTGTTTATCTTTGCCGTCCTGCTCAGCACGGCGGACTTTGTCCTCTATTCGCAGGTCCCGGTGCTCACCGGGCGCGCTGCCGACCAGATTCTCCGGGGCGTCTCCGAGCGCGCCATCTTGATGACCGGCATCGCCGTCCTCGTCGTGATGGTGCTCGACAGCCTGGTGTTCTGGTCCAGCTCGCTGCTGATCGAAACCCTGGCCCAGCGTATGGAGCGCGACTCCCGCCAGGAGCTGTATATCAGCCTGCTGGGCAAAAGTCAGACCTTCCACGACCGCCAGCGTGTGGGCGACATCATGGCCCGCGCCACCGACGACGTGCGTCAGCTAAACGCCATGCTCAGCCCCGGCTTCCGCTTCATCTACGAGACCGTGCTGGGCATCGTGGTTCCGCTGCTGTTCATCGGCCTGCTGCGCGTAGACCTGCTGCTGGTCCCGGTGCTGTTTGTCGTCGCCTATGTCATCGCCGTGCGCCGCTATGTTCGCCGCCTCGATCCGGTCATGAAGAGCCAGCGCGAGCAGTTCGGCAAGCTCAACACCGGCCTGGAAGAAGCGCTCTCCGGCATCGAGGTCCTCAAGGCCAGCGTCCAGGAGTCCTACGAACGCGGGCGCTTCCGCAAAAATGCGCGCCTCTACCGCGATTATTTTGTCAAGCAGGGCCAGATCGAAGCCCGGTACCTGCCGCTGCTGCTGTTCGCCGTCGCGCTCGGCCTGACCTTCCTACACGCCATGATCCTCTACGATCGCGGCTCGATCGGGATTCCCCAGATCATCACCCTCATGGGCCTGATGAACGTCCTGCGCTTCCCGGTCTTCATCTCGATCTTCTCGTTCTCGCTGGTCTCGCTGGGTGTCGCCAGCGCCGATCGCCTGCTGAAGATCATCCGCGCCAAAACGGAACTGGACGAGAATATCAGCGGCTACAGCGCCCCCGTCCAGGGTAACATCACCTTCGAGAACGTCTCGTTCAAATACGAAGGAAACGATCAGCCGGTGCTGGAGAATGTCTCGTTCAGCGTGCACGCCGGGCAGACTGTCGCCATCGTCGGCCAGACCGGCTCCGGCAAGAGCACGCTCGCCCTGCTGATCAACCGCACCTACGACGCCACCTCTGGCCGCATCCTGATCGATGGCATCGACGTGCGCGAATGGAATCTCGACCGCCTGCGCGCGCAGATCTCCAAGATCGAGCAGGATGTCTTCCTGTTCTCGCGCTCAGTGGCCGAAAACATCGCCTTTGGCGCGCCCGACACGCCCCAGGAACAGATCGAGCAGGCCGCCCGCGAAGCGCAGGCGCACGACTTCATCATGACGTTCAGCGAAGGCTACCAGACCAAAGTCGGCGAGCGTGGAGTGACGCTCTCCGGCGGTCAGCGCCAGCGGATCGCCCTGGCCCGCGCCTTCCTCAGCGACCCGCGCATCCTGATCCTGGATGACTCCACCAGCGCCATCGACAGCGCGACCGAGGATGAGATCCAGAAGGCCATTCGCCGTGCCCAGCAGTGCCGCACCACCCTGCTGATCACGCACCGCATGTCACAAATCCGTTGGGCCGATCTGATCCTGGTGCTCGATCACGGCCATCTCGTCGCCGCAGGCTCGCACGATGTCTTGCTGCGCACATCGCCGCACTACCGGCGCATCTTCGCCCGCTACGAAGTCGATCTGCCGCCGCTCGAAGAAGCAGAAGAGCCTGCCGCCATCTCTGCGGACCGTTAAGGAGACAACCTGATGGGTTTCATCATGGACGGCCTCGACGCCGAAGAATACGACCGCAAATATTCGGACCGCGAGTTGGTCCGCCGCATCGTAACCTACTTTCGCCCCCAGCTCAAACGAATGCTGGTGGTCGCGTCGATGATCACACTCTCGACCCTGGCCAACACCGGCCTGCCGATCTTCATCTCGCGCAGCATCGACCGCTTGCAGAACGACAGCTCGGCGCAGACTCTGCTCGGCATCACTGTGGTGATCATCCTGTTCGGCAGCCTGGGGTGGGTGTTCAATGCCATCCGCCGCAGCCTCTCCGCGCAGGCGGTGGGTAACGTGGTCCTCGCCCTGCGCGAAGACGCCTTCGACGCCGTGCTCAAGCGCGACCTGTCCTTCTACGACTCGATCCCGTCAGGCAAGATCGTCAGCCGCGTCACGTCCGATACGCAGGCATTCTCGCAGGTGGTGGACCTCCCCATCGAGTTGATCGGCCAGGTCCTGCTCATCGTCTTCTTGATCGGCTACCTGTTCAGCGTAGACGCCCAGCTAACCTTGATCGTTCTGGGCATCGCTCCGATCATCATCGCGGTCGCGCTCAGCTTCCGCAAAGTCGCGCGTAATGCCGTCACCCAGTCGCGGCGCGTTCATGCTGAGGTCGGCGCGCACATCCAGGAGACGGTCAGCGGCATCGGCGTGGCGAAGGCCGTCCGCCAGGAGCACACCATCTACGACGAGTTCCAGGCGGTCAACGCCCAGTCTTACCGCATCAACCTGCGCACCGGTTACGTGTTCAGCTCCATCTTCCCGATTCTGAACCTCGTCTCCGGCATCGGCACGGCGGTGATGGTCTACACCGGCGGCGTGACTGCGCTGCGCGGCCACCTGACCGCCGGTGAGTGGTACCTGTTCATTCAGGGGCTGGCCATGTTCTGGTTCCCGCTCACCAGCATCGCCTCGTTCTGGAGCCAGTTCCAGTTGGGCCTGGCAGCGGGTGAACGCGTCTTCGCCTTGATCGACGCCGACCCCAAAGTGATCCAGACCGGCGACGCCGAAGTCGAACAAATCTTGGGGGAGATCACCTTCGAGCACGTCGATTTCAGCTACAACGAGGAAGAGTCCGTGCTCAAGGACTTCAACCTGCACATTCGCGCAGGCGAGACCGTCGCCCTGGTCGGCCATACCGGATCGGGCAAGTCGAGCATCGCCCGCCTGATCGCCCGCTTCTACGAGTTCCAGGGCGGGCGTATCCTGGTCGATGGGCACGACATTCGCAGCATGAATCTGCAAAGCTACCGCCAGCATCTCGGCATCGTCACCCAAACGCCGTTCCTGTTCGATGGCACCATCGCCGACAACATCCGCTACGGCTGCCAGGATGCCCCCCTGGACGATGTCATCAGCGTGGCGCGGCAGGTCGGCGGTGGCGACTGGCTCGACAGCCTGCCCAACGGTCTCGATACCGAGGTTGGCGAACGCGGCAGCAGTCTCTCAATGGGCCAGCGCCAGTTGGTCGCCCTGGCGCGCGTCCTGCTCCAGGACCCGTCGATCTTCATCCTCGACGAGGCCACCGCCAACGTCGATCCGCTGACCGAAACCCTCATCCAGGAAGGACTGGAAGAGGTCATGAAGCGCCGCACCTCAATCGTGATCGCCCACCGCCTGAGCACCATTAAGCACGCCGACCGGATCATCGTGCTGCGCCAGGGCGAAATCATCGAGGAAGGCAATCACGATGCACTGCTGGCCCAAAACGGCTACTACGCGGAGCTGTCCAACACCTACTTCCGCCACCAGAGCCTGGACTACATCGAGAACGCCCCGGCGCTGCTGACCGAGCCGCCCGCCGAGGCCGCCCGCTAAGCGGGCGCGCTCGCTGAGCGCGCGTGCCTTCCGCCATCGGGTCTGCTGCGAGGGCGGGGTCTTCGGACTCCGCCCTCGTTTGTTTTTCGGCAAAATTCCTTTATGGAATGGTGCAGAATGCGGTATGCTTAGGGCAATCCTATTCTTTTGCGCCTGTTCGAGAAGCCACCAGGAAAAAATTCATGGACGAGAAAATTAAAGCACTGTTGGTCCAGCTTACACTCGAAGAAAAAGCCGCCCTGTGCACCGGCGCGACCGCCTGGAAAACCGTCGTCATCGAACGGCTGGGAATCCCGTCGATCACCGTCTCCGACGGTCCGCATGGGGTTCGCCGCGTCCCCGATGCCACCACCCTGATCGGCGGGAGCCTGCCCGCCACCTGTTTCCCCACGGCCTCGGCCCTGGCTGCCACCTGGGATACCGCGCTGATCCGCACCCTCGGCGAAGCGCTCGGCGACGAATGCATCGCCCTCGACGTCGATATTCTGCTCGGCCCCGGCAACAACATGAAACGCACGCCGCTCTGTGGGCGCAACTTCGAGTATTTTTCGGAAGACCCGTTCCTCAGCGGCGAGATGGCGACCAGCTTCATCCTGGGCGTGCAAAGCAAAGGAGTCGGCACCTCGCTCAAGCACTTTGCCGCCAACAACCAGGAATTTGAGCGCTTCACCATCAGCGCCGACATCGACGAGCGCCCCCTGCGCGAAATCTACCTCGCCGCCTTCGAGCGCGCAGTCACCCTGGCCAAACCCTGGACCGTCATGTGCTGCTACAACAAGATCAACGGCGTCTATGGGTCCCAGAACCGCCGCACCTTGACCGATATCCTCAAAGAGGAATGGGGCTTCGAGGGGTTTGTCGTCTCCGATTGGGGTGCAGTTCACGACCAGGTAGCCGCCATCGATGCCGGTCTCGATCTCGAAATGCCCGGCCCACAGCCGCATCATGTCCAGCAGGTAGTCGATGCCGTGCGCAGCGGCCATCTCTCGCTGGCCGCGCTGGATGCTGCCGTCGAGCGTCTGCTGCGGATCATCTTCCGCGCCGTCGAGACTCCCAAAGGCCATACCACCATCGACATCGACGGTCATCACGCCCTGGCCCGCCGCATTGCGGGCGAGGCCATCGTCCTGCTCAAGAACGACGGCGGCCTTCTGCCCCTCAAGGCCCCGCAGAGCCTTGCCATCATCGGCAAATCGGCCCGCGAACCCCATTTCCAGGGTGGCGGAAGCTCGCACATCAACCCCACCCGCGTCGATGTGCCCTTTGACGAAATCAAACGATTCGCCGGGGATGCGCGCCTGCTCTATGCCGACGGCTACACGATGGATACCGAGTTCAGCACGGCTCTGCTCGATGAAGCGGTGAAGGTCGCCCAGCAGGCCGAGATCGCCCTGCTGTTCATCGCCCTGCCCCCCGCCAAAGAGTCCGAAGGCTACGACCGCCCGGATATGGACCTCACCGAGCAGCAGGTCGCGCTCATCAAAGCCGTGGCAGATATTCAGCCCAATACCGTCGTCATTCTCAACAACGGCTCGGCCATCGCCATGCAGGACTGGATCGAGCGTGTCCCCGCCGTGCTCGAAGCCTGGATGATGGGCCAGGCGGGCGGTGGCGCGATCGCCGATGTCCTTTTCGGCAAAGTCAACCCCTCCGGCAAGCTGGCCGAAACCTTCCCGCTCCGGTTGGAAGACACCCCTGCCTATATCAACTATCCCGGTGAACTGGGTCATGTCCGCTATGGCGAAGGGCTGTTCATCGGCTACCGCTACTACGACCAGCGCGATCTACCGGTCCTCTTCCCCTTCGGCTACGGCCTCAGCTACACCACCTTTGAATACAGCGCGCTCCGGCTCTCGCCCGACCGCCTGACTGATACCACGCCGCTCACCGTCTCGCTCGATGTGACCAATACCGGCCCGGTCCCCGGCAAAGAGATTGTCCAGGTCTACGTGCGCGATCCCGAATCTCGCCTGCTGTGCCCGCCCAAGGAACTCAAGGGCTTTGCCAAGGTGGCGCTCGCACCCGGCGAAACCAAAACCGTCTCCATCACCCTGGAGCCGCGCGCCTTTGCACACTATCACCCCGGCCATGCCTGTTGGGTCACCGAATCGGGCGCGTTCGAAATCCTGGTGGGCGCGTCTTCGGCAGATATTCGGCTGAAAGCCACCATCCACCTCGATTCCGCCCAGAAGCTGCCCAGCCTGCTCACCGTCGAGAGCACGGTCAGCCACTGGTTCGCCGATCCCATCGGCGCGAATATCCTGGGTGAGCTGTTCCAGCAGTTGATGGCCAACATGCCCGTCCAGCAAGGCGGCGAGTTGGGCATGTCCGACATGATGGCCATGATCCGCGATCTGCCGGTGGCGACGGTGCTCGGATGGTTTGGCACTGGCAAACTGCCCACCACGCCCGAAGACATGGTCGATGACCTGCTCAACCGCGTCTACGCCGCCCAGGAATAGGCGCACCGAAACAACCGGGGCGAGCTACGCGGCTCGCCCCGATGTGTATCCATCCCTTTAGGCTCATCTTGCCACGCTTACCCCTGGCACAGCTCGACATACTCCATCTTCACCCGCGCGCCGGGCGCAATCCCCAGCACGTCATTCAGGATTTCTTTCGTCAGCAGCGCCTTATATTCGGCGTCGCGGTGCGACCATGTGCGCGACTTGATCTCCAGGTAGCGCCCGCTGACCGAAGGCTGCACGATCCGGTCGAAGTTGATGTAGAACAACACCCCTTTGTACAGGATGTGCCAGCGCAGCCGGTCTTTGTGAATCTCGCACTCGCGCGCCGCCTGGAAGTACTCCCGGTAGAAGCGCAGAGGCCGGTCCGCCGGCGACATGAACCGCGAATGCGACAGCCACACTCCCTCGTCGAATTCCTTCTCTTTTTCCGGGTGCGTATAGGTCAGGCGCGTGCGCACGCTGGCAGTCTCGCCCCGCTCGTCGATCAGGTCATCCTCGCGGTACCGCACGCGGTCTTCTCCCTGGTCACCGAACAGGAAATAGGTGTCGTACTGCCGGTAGTGTTTGTGCGTGACGATCTGTGTCATCTCGTGGTTCAGCAGCCGGACTACCGTCGCGCGATCGTCCACCCGCGCCTTGACCTGGATCTCGAAGCTCTCCGCCTGCTGCACCCCACCGATCGCCACCAGTTTGTTGAGCACGTTCCCCTCGCGCGCGATCAGGAACTCGTCCATCTGCCGCGCGTATTCGGCGGCCTGGGCGCGCAGTTCGTCCTCGTCCAGCGTCAGCAGTGCCCGGTCGCGCATCAGCCACACGCCGTTCACCATCGTGTGACGCACGTCAGCCGCGTGTGCCGCGTAGACTATTTGCGAATACACCGCGTCGCGGTCGCGCTGGAAATGCGGGAAGTTGTGCAGCACGTGCCGGTCCACCACGATCAGGTCGGCTCGCTTGCCCACTTCCAGGCTGCCGGTGATCTCGCCCAGCCCGATCGCTTCCGCGCCCCAGCGCGTGGCCATCAGCAGCGCTTCTTTGGCTGGCATCACCACCGGGTCAAAGGTTGCCCCCTTGACCAGCATCGCCGCCAGGCGCATTTCCTCGAACATATCCAGGTCATTGTTGCTGGCCGCGCCGTCCGTGCCGATACTCAGCCTGACTCCGCGCTCCAGCATCTCTTTAATCGGCGCGATGCCGCTCGCCAGCTTGAGATTGCTCGTCGGGTTGTGCGCCACCGCGACCCCGTGTTTCTCCAGCAGCAGAATTTGCTCGCTGTCCACGTGCACACAGTGCGCCGCGATTGTGCGCGCCTTGAATACGCCCAAATCGGCCACCCGGTTGACGACCTTCTTCTCATATTCGGCCCAGCTATCATCAGCCTCTTGCCGCGTTTCCAGGATGTGAATCTGCAGCAGCACGTCATACTTCGCCGCCAGCTCTGCACATGCCTGCAAAATCTCGTCCGTGCAGGTATAGGGAGCGTGCGGCGCGATCGACGGCGCGATCAGCGGATGACCCTTCCATTCCTGGATGAAGCGCTCCGTGTACGCCAGGCTTTCCTCGTAGCTCTCCGCATCCGGCGAGGGGAATTTCATCACCGATTGACCGCACACGCCGCGCATCCCGGCCTCTGCTGTTGCCGCCGCGATATCCGCCTCGAAGTAGTACATATCTGCGAAGCACGTCGTCCCGCCCCGGATCATCTCCGCGCACGAGAACTTGGTGCCCATCCGCACGAATTCGGGATTCACGAACTCGCGCTCGACCGGCATCATATAACCCATCAGCCACACGTCCAGCCGCAGGTCGTCGGCCATCGCGCGCAGCAGCGTCATCGGCATGTGCGTATGAGCGTTCACCAGGCCGGGCATGATCACCTGGCCGGCACAGTCCACCACTTCGCCAGCCTCGACCGTCTTCATCACCTCGTCCGCCGGGCCGACCGCCACGATGCTGTCGCCCAGGATCGCCACCGCGCCATCGGGATACATCGCCAACGAGTTATCCATCGTCAACACGACACCATGAGCCAGCAAAGTGTCTACTCGCTGCATAAGGTTACCCCTTCCTCTCCAGGGAATAAATTCCGCTCATTATAGCCGTTTTGCCCCGCCAACAAAAAACCAGCCGGGCGGTGTCCTCGCGCGCCCGGCTGGTTTTGTCTGGTCGATGTGCCACCTGCGGCCTTACGGTGTGCAGATCAATTCCGCCTCGCCCGGCTCCAGCGGCCCGCGCCGCTTGATCGCGACGATCACCGGGCGGTGATCCGAGGTGTTCGCCGCCTCCGCGCTCTGATCCACGTCCGCCCCCACCAGCGGCAGGTTGAACGTCCACAGGTAGTCATAGCGCGCCGCCGTACCGTCCACCAGGAAGACCGTCATGGCATCGCTGGCACGCAGCCCGGCGTGCGGGTCCTTGATCCCCGCATTATCCACCCGCAGCGAATCATACAATGGCGAATCCGTCCCGAAGTTGAACGTCCCCCCCATCGCGATCCGGTCTTCGTCCCAGCGCTGCGCGTGCTGCCCGGCGATCCGGTTCAGCATCAGCCGAAGCTGGCGGTTCTGATCCTGCTCACCTTCGGGGATCGGCTGACCGTCGCGTTCGGCCACCCGGAAGCCCAACCACGCGTTGTAG
The DNA here is from genome assembly GCA_034429275.1 of Anaerolineae bacterium. Classification (GTDB taxonomy): domain Bacteria; phylum Chloroflexota; class Anaerolineae; order Aggregatilineales; family Aggregatilineaceae; genus DAOUFU01. The sequence goes on from DAOUFU010000062.1 coordinate 17,686, forward strand.
ATCGTCAGCGGCCCGATCTTGTCGGCCAGCGGGTCGGCCACCAGCCGCTCCGGGTCCAGCTCGACTCGCATCACCGCCGCCTGGTTGCCATCGCTGGGGAGCTTCAACCCCTGGAAGTTCTCGATCGGCACCCGGCTGAGCACGGCCAACCCTTGCAGTGCCTCGTTCTGCGGGTAGAAGGTCGCTTCCATGCCCACCTTGCGCGCCAGCCACAACACCTGGTCCACGCCGAAGCTCGCCATGCGCCCGGTATCGACCTCTTGCAGCAGCACCACGTCCGCCCCGTTGAGTTCGATTAATCGCGCGACCCGGTCCAGGTTCGGGTCGAAGAACTGAGAATACCCGCCGTGAATGTTCAGCGACATGATGCGCAGGCAGTTGGGATTCAGCGGGCGCTGCACCACGTGCCCAGCCGCCAGGTTTGCCCCGCCTACGCTCACCGCCAGCACCAGGATCAGCCCGCCCAATGTGTGCAGCGCCGGGCCGCCCCGCCAGGGAATGTGCCGCCGCGCCAGGATCATCGGGATCGATACCAGCAGCACGGCCACCAACGCCAGCGGCAGCCCCATCTCGCGGAATGAGCGCAGATACTCGTCCACGCTCTCATAGGGGGGCCGCAGGTCTCGCACATAGGCGTAGTCGTAGGTGAAATAATCGCCGATGGCCAGGATTCCGAAGCTCACCACGCCAAACAATATCGTGATCCCGCCAAAGTGACGGCGCGAAATTCCTTTGGTATACACCCACCACAGCGACAGCCCGACCATGAACTGCGCCACCACCAGTGCGATGGCCGCGATCACGCCATCATAGCGCCGCCCGGTGACGATCAGCAGCCCCAGCAGCAGTGCCCACAACCAGCCGCGCCACGCCCCATCGAACATACCGGCGAAACGCAGCGCCTGCTCGCGCACCTCCGGCACCAGCGGCAGCAGAGTCGCCGCCAGCAGCCAGGGCACCAACCCGGCATAATCGGCATCGGCAGCCCGCGCTACCGTGTTCGGCAGACCGAGCAGCGTAAATTCCAGGAACAGGATCGCGCCAAACGCCAGCCCGCCCCACACATTCATCGAACCGCTCAGCGGCGGCGCGTAGCCCTCCGCCGCGCGCAGCGCCAGGTCATGACGCCGCTCCAGGTACCACAGCAGGCTGGCCACCGCGATCAATCCCAGCGCCACCAGCCCGACTGCCATCTCCATATCCAGCGCGATCGTCCGCCCCAAGTCGAGCGTGTAGCCGCCCTGCCACGTCCGGTCCCAGGTGTCGTCTGCCGCGCGGATCAACTGATCGCCCGCCACGCCCATCAGCATCATCACCGGGAACGAGTCCGGGCGGATGCGAATCGTCAGCACCACATACAGCAGGCACGCACCTACCGCCAACGCCGCCGCCGGCACCGTAAAATCTGCCGTTTGCAGCGCCACCGAACGCCCCAACGCAATCAGCAGCACCGCGAACGGCAGGCTGATCCGCCACCGCCCGATCACCAGCGCCAACAGTGGAAGCAGCAGCAGCACACCCACCAGCACCAGTTCCTGCTGCACGGTCGCCATCTCGACCACGCCGGGGATTCCCTCCAACGTGCGCCCGGCAGGCACACGCCCCACCAGGTCGGCGCTGCTCGCCCGCGCGTACAGCGTCGCGTAGAGATATCGCACGCTCTGCACAAAGGTCAGGCCGACGACCGCGGCCTCGATGAATCGCAAAATGTCCCGTCGCAGCTTCGCCATAAGCGCGTTTGCCTCGCGGTGCTCACTGCCCAATACCGCCTATGATTGTACAGAGTGTTGAGGTTTACGCCAGTTGAAGGAAGATGGATGCAGGGCATCCCCCAATCCTACCCTTGACCCGCGCCCTGCCCCACAGTATCATAGCCGCCTATGTTAACCAACCGCAGTTTCGCTCAGTGATTTAGCCGGGAGTCATCCGGCACCCCTTCACCTGTTCCCCGCACGGCGGACCTTGTTCGCCTGCGCCTGTTTTGTGTTTCCCGACTTACCTATCGTTAGCTTGAACTCAGCGCGCGGACCGATTCCGCCTGCTGATCGCTTGCGCCACACTCACAGGAGATTCTGCCGTGTTTTCTGCAACCCCCAGTTACACCGAACAGCTCGCACCCAACCTGGTCTTGCGCCACGTGACCTCGTCGGACGACATCGACCGTCTCGCCGCGTTCAACGCGTACATCCACGCCGACCCCGGCCTCGACGGCATGACGCGCCACCTCATCCTGCACCACCCGACCTCGCGCCCCGAATACTGGCCCTTCGTCGAAGACACAGCCGCCGGTCAGATCGTCTCGTCGCTCTGCCTGATCCCCTGGACCTGGCACATTGGCGGCGTGACCCTGCGCGCCGCCGAGATGGGCATCGTGGGCACTCTGGAAGGCTACCGCCGCAAGGGGTTGATCCGCGCCCTGGATCGCCGCTTCAAGCGCCTGATGGCCGAAGGGGAATTCCACCTCAGCCACATCCAGGGCATCCCCTACTACTACCGGCAGTTCGGCTACGAATATGCCCTGCCGCTCGAAGGCGGCTGGGAGATCGGCCTGCACCAGGTGCCCGACCCTGACACTTCGCCCGCCTATTCCTTCCGCCGCGCCACCCTGGACGATCTGCCTCACCTGATGGCCTGGTACGACCGGTTGACTGCTCCCCTCAGCTTGAGCACCGTGCGCAGCCCTGAGGTATGGCGCTACCTGCTGACTTTCATGGCCGAAACGGCCACCGCCGCCGAATGGATGATAGTGAGCGATGCAGCGGGTGTGCCGCTCGGTTACTGGCGCATCGAGTTAGGCGGGTTCGGCACCGGCCTGAACATCGCCGAGGCGTCACCCATGCCCTACGATGCTGCCGCTGCCGCCCTGTCCTTCTGCAAAACCCTGGCTCAGCAGCGCAGCAAACCCTACCTTCGGCTGCATCCCATGCCGCCCGATCATGTCTTCGTCAAGACGATCCAGCACTGGGGAGCCGCCGACAAAGGGAACTACGCCTGGCAGATTCACATCCCGGATGTCGCCCGGCTGCTGCGCGCGCTTGGCCCGGTTTTCGAGCAGCGCGTCGCCGCCAGCCCCTTCGCCGGGTTGAGCGAAACCGTCACGCTGAACCTCTACCGCGAGGCCTTCGAGATGCACTTCGAAGGCGGAACGCTGCGCTCAGTGGAGGCGGTCGGCTTCACCGACTGGGAAGACACGCCGGACATCCCGCCGGACGCATTCGTCCAGCTTGTGCTGGGCTATCGCACCTGTGAGGAACTGCGCGCCGCCTTCCCGGATGTGAACCTGTGGGGCCGCAGCGCCTACCTGTTCGAGGTGCTGTTCCCCAAAACGCGCTCGTATATCTACACCCAGTATTGATCCGGGCAGCAAAAAG
>DAOUFU010000063.1:0-21158 GCA_034429275.1 Anaerolineae bacterium
CGCCGCCCCGCGTCCAAACCGGCGGAGTCTGCCACCGCCATCACTACCGGATCAACTCCTCCAGCCGCTGACCAACCTGCTTCGCGCCAACCTGCCAGGAAAAAATCCAGGGCAGCGGGAGCGGCTTCGACAACTACGACCCACTCGAAATCTACCGTGAAGGTGGAGCTTGCACTCACTTATCCTCTCGCCCTGCCTGCACCCAGGATCAACCTGGAAGAGCAGACCCGGCAGATTCAGGTATTGCGGCGAAACCCGCACCTGCTGTTTGATCCCCAGATGCGCGCCACGCTCCAGCGCGAAGTCGAATATCACCGGCCCTATGCCCAGTGGGCACAGACTCTGCTCACCATGCTGGCGCGGTACGATAAGCGTCAGCAGCGCATCCGGGCCGCACTCGACCCTCAGATCATCCTCGACCGGCACATCGCCTGGCAGGAAGAACAGCAGCGCAGCGCCTCTGCCAGTTCCTGAGCCTCCCCCTGCCACTCGACCTGTGAAGCGTTGTCTGCTATTCTGTAAAGCACGCCCTGCTCTTCTACTGCAATGTGGAGAAAAACATCCTCATGCGATCTTCCGGTGACTCATCGCCCTCCGAAATCGGATTACCCCAGACCCATGGATCCATCCATGTGCGGCCTGTTCAACCGGCAGACGCTGAAGCGGTGCGCCAAATGTGCTGGCCCGACCGTTCTGAGGAGCAGATCAAGCTGCTCATCGAGCGTGCCCGGCATCTGGCCGACAACCAGCGTGGGTTAGGCGTCGTAGGAGTGTGTGATGAGGTGGTGTGTGCCTTTGGGCTACTCACGCGTTGGCCGCGCGTGGCCGAGATCAGCGACCTTTTTGTCAACAACGCCTATCGCAGTCGGGGAATCGGCACAATGATCATCCAACACCTTACGGAGGCGGCCCGCACGCTAAATATCGACAATCTGGAGATCGGAGTCGCGCTGTCCAATCCCAGGGCGCTGGCTCTTTACCGGAGGCTGGGATTTATCGATGGGCGGATTATCCAGCTTGAACTGGGCAATGGACCGGAACCGGTGCTCTATCTCTACAAAACGCTGGTAGCCGGGTCCTGAGTGCTCAACGTTACGCGCTATCCCCCTGATATAGTTCGCGCACAGCCGGGTCTTCGGGGTCAGGATAGGCGTACTGGTCGATCAACGTCCCCAGAGAAACCTCGGCAGCGGATCTTGTTCCCAGCAGAAGTTCTTGCAGCACAATATCGATCACCAGCAGCAGTCGCCCAAAGTGCGCGTACTGGCTGCGGAGCGCGGTGAACAATGTGGCGAAAATTCGGTCGCGCAGATCGGCATCCTGCACTCCGCTGCCCGGCCACCCTACTACCCAATCGTGCTGATAGGCCCCAATCGCTACCACGTCCGAACGCAGCCTCACCAGTTGATCGATGGCCGCCTTACGCGCCGATGCATCTTTCAGGCGTGCGGCGTCCCGAAAGGGCACATTGCTCATCGATAGGCACAGTTGCCCCGGCTCAACCGTCCGAAGCATTCGCCCCAGTGCGCGATCGTCAAATTCGAACGCCTGCGCAATCGCCCGCATACAGGCCATGTAATACCGCAGCCGGTTTGGCTGGTTGGCCGCCCGATCCGCTCGCCAGGCTAGCGACATGAAATCGCCAAAATCGAGCGGAAGCTGCGGCGGCGCAAAAGGACTGTAGGGAGAAGTCAACTGAGCGATACGGTCTTCATCATTACGGTTCATCACCAACATCCTGTGTCGGAATCAACTTCTGCGCGCAGCAGGAAATCACCCATAACCCTACTACTGAAATCGTCCGCGCGCGAGATTGATCATGTCCACCAACATCCCATAAGCAGTTGTGATGGGGCCGGTGTCCCCTTCGATAATCGTCAATCCTGGCAGTGTATCGGTCTCTATTTGAACCGCGCTGCTGGTACGTTGAACCTGGCTGAGCGGATCCGACATGTCCAGCATCAGCGGCTTCACACTGGCGCGGACGGCAGTCCCCTCGCGCACCGCTTCACACACCAGCTTGACCCGTTTTTGCTCGGCCAATGCAGCACGCACCTGTTCAGCGGTCACATCGCGAATACCGGTCCGATCCACATGAGCTGGGCGAAGGTCCGCCCCCATGAGGACATTGGCCAGCACAACGATCTTTACCGCCGCGTCCCATCCATCGATATCATTCGCGGGGTCGGCTTCGGCCACTCCCAACCGCTGCGCGCCTTCAACCGCTTGCTCAAAGGTCAGCCCCTGCTCCAACATGGTCAAGATATAGTTGGTCGTGCTGTTGAGCACCCCGCGAATCGAGCGCACTTCGGTTGCCAGCAGCGCCTCGCGCCCGATGCCCAGCACCGGCGCGCCATCCATCACGGTGCTTTCAAAGAAAAAGCCCACCCCATGCTCACGGGCCAGTGCCGTTAGCTGCCGATAGGCATAGGCCACCGGCCCTTTGTTGGCCGTCACCACATGACGCCCGCTGGCCAGCGCTGCCCGTATATAATCGGTTGCCGGTTGGCCGCTTTGCGGGTCGAGCACAGTGGCCTCCATCACCACGTCAGCAGGGCACATCTCAACAAATGCCTGTGTATCGGCTGCAGGTGCGAATCGATGCAGATCGTCCAGCCGCCCACCTGATTCCACCCGCGCCAGCGCCGAAGGCAGGTCAAGCCCGGCAGGGTCAATGGCTAACCCGCGAGAGCGCGTTGCGATTCCTGTAACTCGCACGGTCAGGTCAAAATCCGCCTGCAGGACCTCCGCCTTATCGATCAGCAAATGGGCCAGGGCACGCCCAACGTTCCCGAACCCCAGGATTGCAATATTCCACTGCATAATGTGCTCCCTGCATTCAGTCTACGCGGCAATTATACTCGAAATCTTCGCCTGAGTGGGTCGGGAGCAAAAGTTGACAGGTAATCGCTTGACGAAGCGACACACACGAATCGCTGATGGCCTGGCCTTGCCCGAAGACTCGCTGTCAGGTTTTGCTCGCACCCCTTGACGCTCAAGTACGTTTTTTTGACACCAGCCTCGCCTCTATGCTAGTATGTTGCCCTATATGCTCTCATCAAGAGCGGTTGAGGGACCGGCCCAATGAAACCGCGGCAACCCGCCCCATTGCCCTATGGGGCACAGGCAGGGTGCCAACTCCGGCAGAGTGACTCTGAAAGATGAGGGGCTTGCGGCAGCGGAAGGTGTTTGTGCGCGCCCCTGGACATTTTCGGGGGCGCTGTTGTGTTTGTTGCCAGGGCACATCCCGATGCTGTCAGCTAAAAGCCAGATATAGAAGGAAGTGTATCCGCATGATCAACCACCTACGCACCTTTACCAACCGCCGCTACCTGGACGCCATTCAGGATCACGTGGTGATCTTTGACGGCGCAATGGGTACAAGCATCCAGCGATACAACCTGACCGCCGATGATTTTGGGGGTGAGCGCACAAATGGTTGTAACGATTACCTGGTGATCACCCGCCCCGATGTCATTGAAAGCATCCATGCCTCGTTCCTGGCAGTGGGCAGTGAAGTCATTGAGACCAATACCTTCCGTGCCAATCGGCTCACACTGGCGGAATATGGCCTGGGTGAGCGCGTGACAGACATCAACCGCGCTGCCGCGCAGCTTGCACGCCGGGTCGCGGATCGCTTTGCCCAGGAAACCGGCATTCCGCGCTTTGTGGCAGGCAGCATTGGGCCGTCCGGCAAACTGCCCAGCTCCGAAGAGCCAGGGCTTAGCGACATTACCTTTGACGAACTGGCCAGTATCTTCTATGAGCAGGCACAGGCATTGGTCGAAGGCGGCGTCGATCTGCTGTTGGTCGAGACAAGCCAGGATATCCTCGAAGTACGCGCCGCTGTCGCCGGAATTGACCGCTACTTCGAAGACTCTGGTCTACGAATTCCACTGCAAGTCCAGGTCACCCTGGATACCAGCGGACGGATGTTGTTTGGCACCGATATCGCGAGCGCGCTCGCCACCCTCGAATCTTTGCCGATTGATGTGATTGGCCTCAACTGCTCCACTGGCCCGGAACACATGGCCCAACCGGTCAAATTCCTGGCGGAACACAGCACTCGACCTATCAGCGTGCTGCCTAATGCCGGGCTTCCGCTCAATGTTGATGGTGAGGCCGTCTATCCCTTGCAGCCCGATCCGTTCGCGACCATGATGGCTGAATTCGTCAATTGGGGAGTGAACGTTGTCGGCGGCTGCTGTGGCACAACACCCGACCACCTCGCCCGGTTGATCGCCCAGGTGAAAGGATCACCCACCGGGCAGCGTCCAACTCCCGTTCGCACGCCCGAAACCGAGCCTCGCGTGTCGAGTGGAATGCGTGCAGTAGCGCTCAAACAACTTCCGGCCCCAACATTGATCGGTGAACGTGTCAACAGCCAGGGCAGCCGCAAGATCAAGCAGTACTTGCTCGCCGAAGACTACGACAGCATCCTCGAAGTAGCCAAGCAGCAGGTAGAAGCCGGGGCACATATTCTCGACGTGTGTGTGGCGGTCACCGAGCGCAGCGACGAAGCCGAGCAGATGAAGAAGGTCGTCAAAAAACTCACGCTCAACCTTGATGTGCCGCTGATGTTCGACTCGACTGAGCCACACGTGCTCGAAGCCGCTCTCAGCATCTACCCTGGACGCGGCATTATCAACAGCATCAATCTGGAAAACGGGCGTGAGCGAATCGATGCCGTGCTGCCCATCGCCCGAAAGCACGGCGCAGCCGTGGTCGCCTTGACCATCGATCAAGAGGGCATGGCGAAGACTGCCGAACGAAAAGTAGCTGTCGCCCGTCGCATATATGACATTGCCACACGCGAGTATGGCATGGCCGCCGAGGACCTGATCTTTGACGCGTTGACATTTACGCTGGCTACCGGCGATCCGGAAATGGCCACCAGCGCTATCGAGACCCTGGAAGGTATTCGCCGTATCAAGGCCGAACTGCCAGGTGTGCTCACCTCGCTGGGCGTGAGCAACCTCAGCTTTGGGCTGGGTCAGGCGGCGCGGGCAGTGCTCAACAGCGTATTCCTTTATCATGCGGTCGAGGCCGGGCTGGATATGGCGATTGTCAACCCGGCGCACATTACACCCTATGCTGACATTCCCGAAGAGCAGCGTCGACTGGCTAATGCGCTCATCTTCAATGAGCACCCAGACGCCCTGGCCGACTACATCCACTATTTCGAGCAGCACTCTGTCACGCTTGCCACCAGTGAACAAGCCGATCCTACCGCCGACATGACTGCCGAGCAGGCTCTTCACTGGCAGATCGTGCATCGCAAAAAGGACGGCGTCGAGGCACTGATCGACGACTGCCTCACCCGCCAGGACGCAGTCGGCGTGCTGAATAACGTCCTGCTGCCTGCTATGAAAGAGGTCGGTGACAGGTTCGGCGCAGGTGAACTGATCCTGCCTTTTGTGCTGCAAAGCGCCGAGGTCATGAAAAAAGCAGTGTCCTACCTCGAAAACTTCCTCGAACGCACAGAGGGCACCTCAAAGGGCGTGGTTGTGCTGGCGACCGTCTATGGCGATGTCCACGACATCGGCAAGAACCTGGTCAAAACGATCCTGAGCAACAACGGCTATACAGTGCACGACCTGGGCAAGCAAACGCCCGCTAACGTGATCATCGAAGCCGCCGTCGAGCACCGTGCAGACGCCATCGGCCTGAGCGCGTTGCTCGTCAGCACCTCCCGGCAGATGCCGCTCATCGTCAATGAACTGGCGCGGCGCGGCCTGGACATCCCGGTGCTGATCGGCGGTGCGGCCATCAACCGCGCGTTTGGCCACCGCATCCTTTTCCTGGAAGATACCGGTGAGCCATATGCGCCGGGCGTATTCTACTGCAAAGATGCTTTTGAAGGCCTGGAGGTCGTGGACCAGTTGGTTGATCCGGCCAGACGTACCACATTGACCGAGCGTATCATCGCTGAAGCCCGCCGCGAAGGTGATAAACCTCGCCCGGCTGTCAAGGATCGCCGAAAAATGGGTCAGCTTTCGACCGTGCGCCCGGCACCGGACATTCCCACCCCGCCCTTCTGGGGTACACGCGCTGTGTTGGACATCCCCGCCGATTCAGTTTTCCCGTTCATCCACAAACCAGAGCTGTTCAGGCTCAGTTGGGGAGCCAAGAATACCCAGGGCGAGGAATGGATGCGACTCGAAGTCGAATTTGAAGCGCGCCTCGATCGCATGAAGCGGCAGGCATTGGCGGATCACTCTTTGACTCCGCAGGCTGTCTACGGCTACTTCCCGGCCCATGGCGACGGCGACGAGGTCGTGATCTACGACCCCGACCTGTATTCGGCATCCGGCCAGCTTGTGGAAATCGCCCGCTTCAGCTTTCCTCGTCAATCCTTCGGCGATCACCTGTGCCTGGCGGATTATTTCGCGCCGTCAGGAAGCGATCAGGTCGATGTCTGCGCATTGCAGGTCGTCACTGCCGGCCACACAGCCACAACCAGGTTTGAGGCGCTGCAAGCGGCCAACGAGTACACGGAGGCCTACTTCTTTCATGGGCTGGCTGTCCAAACTGCCGAAGCTACCGCAACTTATATGAACCGCCACATCAACCGCGAGTTGGGACTCCCGGTTGAGCGAGGTAAGCGCTATAGCTGGGGCTATCCTGCCTGTCCCGATCTCGACGATCACCAGATTGTGTTCCGCCTGCTACCCGCCGAGTCAAAGCTGGGTATGTCGCTAACCCCGGCCTTCCAGCTTGTGCCAGAGCAGTCTACGGCTGCCATCGTCATTCATCACCCCGACGCTCGCTACTTCAACGTTGGTGTCTCGCGTGCTGAACAATTGACCCAGGTATAGGGAGTATCGACCAACATGGCTCAGATCACATTTCGCGAACGGTTGGCGCAGGACAAAACCATTCTGCTCGATGGGGCGATGGGCACCATGCTGCACGCAATACAGCACATGCCCATCAATACCTGTTTCGACCAACTCAATATCACCAACCCAGGCGTCGTGGCAGACATCCACCGCCGATACATTGAGGCCGGAGCCGAGATCATCGAAACCAACACGTTCAGCGCCAATATCTACAAGCTGGCCGAATGGGGTCTGCAAGACAACTGTGCCGCCATCAACCGGGCAGGCGTAGACCTGGCCCGCAAAGTCATCGACAGCACCTTCCGCCGCGATGTTTTCCTGGCCGGTTCGGTAGGGCCTATCGGGCTGCGTATGGCCCCCTTTGGTCGTCTCACGCCCGAAGACGCCGCCCATGCTTTTCACATCCAGGTAGGCGCGCTGATCGAAGCAGGGGTGGACCTGCTGCTGTTCGAGACATTTACCGACCTGCGCGAGATGGAGCAAGCTGTGAACGCTGCCCGCGCGATTGACCCGGCGGTGCCGATCATCGCCCAGATGACCTTCAACCGCGATGATCGCACCTTGCTGGGCAATACGCCGGCCCAGGTCGCCCACAGCCTGCGCGAACTCCAGGTAGATGTGATCGGAGTCAATTGCAGCGGTGGCCCGGCTCAACTGCTGCGAATCATTCAGTTGATGCACCGCGCCGAACCGGGTGCTCGCCTGTCGGTTGTACCCAATGCCGGTTGGCCCGAAATGGCCGGTGGGCGAGTCATGTACCCGGCCACACCCGATTATTTTGGCGAATATGCGCTGGCCTTTCAGGATGCCGGAGCATGTATCGTGGGGGGATGCTGCGGCACCACCCCCGATCATATTCGCCACATGCGCGCCGCCCTCGACGACCCCGCCCGTCCTCATCCAACCCTGGTCACCGTGCGCGAGCCGGATGACCCGGATATCGAAAACGTCGTCGAACAACCCACCCTGCTGGCGCGCAAACTCGCCGCCCGCCAGTTTGTGGTCACTGTAGAGATGCCGCCGCCACGCAGCTTCACTGCCCAAAAGGTGATCGCTTCTGCCGAACTGTTACGCGAAGCCGGGGTGGATTTTATCAACGTCTCCGACAGCCCAATGGCCCGGATGCGTATGAGTCCCTGGGCGGTCTGCCACCTGATCCAGCACCATGTGGGCCTGGAAACGGTGCTGCACTTCCCCACGCGTGGGCGAAATCTGCTCCGCGTGCAGGGCGATTTGCTGGCCGCACACGCGCTTCAGGTGCGCAATATCTTTGTGGTCATGGGCGATCCAACTATCATCGGCGATTATCCAGATTCATTCGACACCCACGACATTGTGCCCACCAGCCTGCTCGCATTGATCAAGCACAACCTGAACACCGGCATCGACCAGGCAGGGAACTCGATTGGCCAACCAACCTCATTCCAGGCGGGTTGTGCACTTAACCTCAATGCACCTGAAATCGACCGCGAGGTCAAGCTGCTACACAAAAAAATCGACAATGGGGCCGACTTCGCCTTGACTCAACCGGTATTTGATCCCGCGGTGCTCGAACGCTTCCTCGAAGCCTATGCTGCCGAATATGGGCCGCTCACCTTGCCGGTGCTGGTCGGGATTTTGCCCCTGTTCGGTACACGTCACGCGCGCTTTTTACACAACGAGGTGCCCGGCATTATCATCCCCGAAGCAATCCAGCAGCGCATAGAAGATGCCGGGGACCAGGCCCCTTATGAAGGGGTACGCATCGCCCAGGAACTGCTGCTCCAGATGAAACCCCTGGCGCAAGGTGTCTACTTGATGCCCGCCTTCGGGCGATATGACCTGGCCGCAAGTGTGGTTGATGTATTGGAGCGCACACCATCTCGCTAATCGCAGGTGTATCTCGACGCGCAGCCCGGTGTTATCTTTGGCACCGGGCTGTTTTGTGGTGGTATCATGAAGGCTTGCACAAGGAAACGGCGCAACACACCGTAGCTCGATAACGTACTATCCAATGTACTCACCACCAGACGGTGTGCATAAGGGAGACAGATTTTATGCGACAACGATGGACCATCATCTTGCTGCTGATCGCGGCAAGTGTGCTTGCAGCGTGTGGCGGCGACGATAGCAAGACCGATACCCCCCTGCCCGGACCACGCCCCTTGCTCGAAAGCGCTGCCGCCCAAATCCAGGCGGCGTCTACCTTTGGTCTCGAAATTGATGTGGACGGCTATCCCGTCACCATCGACGTCGGCGATCTGGGCACGTTTTCTAACCTGAGCCTGGGTGTCAGTTATGCCAACGGTGTCTTCCAGGCCCCGGACCGCCTGCGAGCCGATGTGGATATCACCGTGCAAACCTTGACCGCCCAGGTTCAGTTGATTGCCATTGATTATGATCACTATCTGCGCAGCGACATCATCACCCTGGGACGCTGGATCAACGCGGAACTCATTCCCGGATTCAGCCCGGCTTCACTTCAGGCACCCGAAGGTGGCATTGCCCAGGCGCTCAATTCGGTCACCGAACTATCTATGGTGGACCAGACCGACCTGGACGGCCTGGGAGTCTACCACCTAAGCGGGCAAGTCGAGGCCGAAAAAATCAACTCGTTGACCTTTGGCCTCATCCGCACTCAAAGCGGACTACTGGGCATCGATGTGTACATTTTGACCGACTCGAAGTTGATCGAGCGGGTTGTGCTGCACGAGCCGGCTCCCGAAGGCGCTGACCCTGGTGAAACCACCTGGACGATCACCTTCAAAGACTACAACGCGGACATCACGATTACTGCGCCGGAAAACTGACCATGACTTCTTCCACCACATCGGATCACCACCGCGCCCCCTGGCTGGTGCTGGCGGTTGTCTGCCTGCCCGTGTTCATCGGCGCGTTGGACCTGACCATCATTTCAGCCGTCCTGCCCGAAGTGATCCTCAGCCTCAAGCTGCCGGTTAAAGAGTACCTCGATCAGGCGTCTTGGGCAGTGAACGGGTATTTGCTGGCCTATGCCATCAGCATGACTTTCACCGGGCGGCTTTCGGACTTGTTCGGTCGCCGTGTGATCTATATCGGCTGCCTGGTCATCTTCATGGTAGGGTCCTACCTGGTTACCGCCTATGACAATGCGACCCTCAACAGCTGGATCGCTCGTTTCTACAACAACGTGCTCAACGAGCGTCCGCCGCGCCTTGAAGAACGGCATCTCTACCTGGTCATCGTGGGCCGCATCGTGCAGGCATTGGGCGCGGGTGCGATGGTGCCAGTCACCATCGCACTGGCCGGGGACCTGTTTCCCCCTGCCAAACGCGCCAAGCCGCTCGGCGTGATCGGCGCAGTGGATACACTGGGCTGGGTGCTGGGACATCTTTATGGCGGGGTCATGGTTCGGCTGTTCGGCCAGCATGGTGATCAGATCGTCGACTTTTTTGACCGCCTGGGCCTTTCCTTCGGTCACCCGAACTGGGAAACCCTGTTCCTGCTCAATATTCCGATCAGCGCATTGGCTCTGGTAGGGGCGTGGTGGGCGCTGCGGACTGTACCTCAGCCGCACAGCAGGGGCCGCTTCGATCTGGTCGGCACTGTGCTGATAGTCCTGGCGCTCACCGGCCTGAATCTTGGCCTGGGCACCAGTCCCGAAGCCGCCGCTGGGGCATCCAGCTTCGAAGAACTCAAAGGCACCACCACCAGCTACAGCGCCTATTTCCTGGTAGGTGCAGCCATCGCCTTCCTGCTGTTCCTGCTGGTCGAAGCCTACGTGCGCGATCCCCTGGTGCCGCTGAAGCTGTTCCACAACCGCAATTTTGCTTCTGCCTCGGCCACCAACCTGGTTGTTGGGTTCTGCCTTGCCATCGGCCTGGTGAGCGCCCCTCTGCTGGTCAATTTCCGCGTGGACAGTCCCACCAGCGATGAGGTACAAAAGGCTGCCTATATCGCCGGGTTGTTGCTCTCTGGTCTCACCGTGCCGATGGCCCTGGCAGCCATCCCCGGCGGCTGGTTTAGCGATCGGTTTGGGTATCGAGTTCCGACCGTCGGAGGCATGATGCTGGCAGCGATTGGATTCGCTGCGGCGGGCCTGGTCTGGACTGAAGATACACCCTATTGGCTCATGGGCCTGCAAATGGCAGTGATCGGCGTGGGCCTGGGGCTGACCATCTCCCCAATCAGCACTGCTGGCATCAACTCCACCACCGATCAACAGCGCGGTGTGGCCTCCGCCTTGATTTTGATCTTGCGGCTGGTCGGCATGACTCTGGCTATCTCGTCACTAACCATCTATGCGCTTGACCGGTTTGATGTGTTGGTCGCTCAATATCCCGTCCCCACCGAGGGCGATATCGAGCAGGTGCTGGCCGCTTCTGCCGATGCGAACCTCAAGGCAGCGGTAGATGTCATCAATGAGCTGCTCCTTATTGGTGCCGCGATCAGCACGCTCGGCCTGATTTTCGCGCTCCCCCTACGCGGTGGACAGAACCGCCCCGACCCAATCCGTACGCCGCACAGCCCGGCGATGCCGTCGCCGGAAATCCCTGCTGCCCGGCCCGATTTTTGACCGGGCAGCAGGGAATTATTTGTGAACCCTCTCGCCCACCCCTATAATGGGGGGCATAATAGCGCTTCTCACAAACCGGCGATAAGGGACTATGGCAGAAGGTTTGATTCATGTGCTGGCGGCGATTCCGTTGGTTTCTATCGTGCGTTATCGCGAAAATTTGAGCAAAGACCCCCAGATTTCGCTCACTCTGGTCACCAGCGAGAGTGAGACTCGGCAAAAATTGAACGACGCGGGGCACAGAGTCGATGTCCTGGTCGTCGACAATGCGAGGGCAGAGGTCTACTCGCTGGTCCGGGAACTTCGCCAGACCTATCCGCGCCTGCTCATCATTACCGTTGATGAAGAGGCCGATTTTGGAATGCCCGGCCACGCCGATGAAATCTCGACTACGCCCTTCGTGAACGACGACCTGCTGCGGCGCATCAAACGTCTGCCCGAGGAACGCAGCCTGCAACCCCTGCGAGCCGATGCGCTGCCTCCCGTCCGGCAGTTCGCCAAATCGCTGCGCAAAACCGCGCCCGGAAAGTCCAAGCAGCAGGCCGCCGTTGAAGCCATCAAGGAATTAGGGTACGACAATGTCGCGTTCTATACCCACCTGCCCACAACCCCGCCCGAACTCAAGCTCAGCGCACAAGTTGGCCCCAATGCGCTCACGACGATCGCCCCGCAGAAACAACTGTATGGCGAAAGCCTGCTGGGATGGGTCGGTGAAAATGGCCAGAGCCGGATTGTGTCGCCCCCTGATGAACTCAATCCCCCTTTTATCAAACAACAACGCCTGGGGTCGGGCGCAGGGGTGCCCGTTGGAAGTAGTATGCGGTTTGGAGTGATCTTCGCCTGCCGCGAGCAACCCAACGCGATTACTCAGCAGAATGTGCTTATGCTGGAGTTGATCAGCGCCCAACTCGCCAGCGCCCTGGCCAAAGAGACACGTCCGTGAGCCGGGTGGTCGATCGCGCCTTCCACCGCGTCCACCGGAGTCATTATCCGTCATGCCGAAATCCATCACCATCGGAACTGCCCGCAGCAAGCCCGGCAAGATCGTTTACGGAGTCTTCGACGCACTGCCCCTGCCCACCGGCGGTAGCGATAGCCTGCCCGTCATCGTGGCCCAGGGTCGTAATGCCGACGGCCCGACTTTGTGGCTGACTGCCAATATTCACGGGGCAGAATACAACGGCACCGCCGCCATTCACGCGTTGATCACGCCCGATCTGGTCGCCCAGATGTCCGGCACCCTCGTCGCCATCCCGACCCTGAACCCTGCCGGGCTGCGCACTGCCCAGCGCAGTCCTTATTATTTGCACGGGCGCGACCCTAACCGCCTGTTTCCCAGCCCGACTACCCTGCAGGGTGATCACGAGCCTTTCATCCAATCCGGCCTCGAAGCTGCTTATGTCAGGCTGTTCGAGCACATTCAGGCCACTGCCAGCTACCTGATCGACCTGCACGATTACGGGATCGAGTCGATCCCCTTCGTCTTTCGGGACCCCGTCTTTTATCATGAGCCGCGCGAGCGATCGTCTGCCGAACGTTTGCAGCGCACTATCGGCGAAATGGTCCAGGCACTCGGCTTGACCGTGATCAATGAGTACGCATCAGCCGACTATCTGAAGCTCAATTTGCACCGCTCGGTGAGTGGGTCCGTGCTCAACACGGCGCGGCTTCCGGCGGTCACCATCGAGCTTGGCGGCCAGCAGCGCGTGTGCAATCAACGCGTGCGCGCCGCCGTGCAGGCAGTTCACAATGTCATGCGCTGGGCGGGAATGCTGCCAGGCACGCCGGAGCCTATCAACGGTGTACCAGTGATCGACCTGGGTTATCCGGTCCGCCGCACCACCTATCCGCGCGTTCCCACAGCCGGACTCGTCCAATACCTGGTGGAGCCCGGCGAACGTGTCGCCGCAGGCACGCCTCTCGCCCGGCTGGTCGATGTCTACGGACGCCCGGTCGGCAAGGATCACGGCCTGCTGCGTGCGGACCAGGACGGCTTCGTCATCGGTCTGTTTGCAGGAATCGCCGTTTTCCCCCAGGACGCGATCCTGGGTGTAGCCGTGCGCGATACCAACAGCCTCGTGATTCGCGTCCCCGCCTCAGAAATGGACCGATGACCTTTTCACGAATGCGCCTAAATGCCCCAGGCTAAGACTCAAAACCGCCGGATTCGTGCGCCAGCGGTTTCGTTTACGAGATGTGTGTATCAGCGTATAGGCAGGCGTTGCGCTATTCGTTCGCGCCTGCTTGCGCCAGCCGCTCGGCATACTGCGCCTTATAATAAGTGAGATACTCGCCTGTTTTGATCTTGCGCCACCACCACTCATTCTCCTGGTACCAGCGCACGGTTGCCGCCATCGCCTCTTCAAAGGTATGCTGCGGCGACCATCCCAATTCGGCACGAATGGCATCGTTAGTCAGCGCGTACCGACGATCGTGACCGGGCCGGTCGGCCACATGCCGGATCAGGCTTTCGGGCTTGCCCAGCACATTGAGGATGAAGCGGGTCACTTCGATATTGTGCATCTCGTGTTCACCGCCCACATTGTAGATCGCACCCGGCGCACCCCGGTGCAGCACCAGATCGATCGCGTCGCAGTGATCATCCACATACAGCCAGTCGCGGACCTGCATCCCATCGCCATACAACGGAAGCGGGCGGTCGTCGATGGCCTCGGTGATGAAAAACGGCGCGATCTTTTCCGGGTACTGATAAGGGCCGAAGGTATTGCTTCCGCGCGTTACCGTTGTATGCATCCCATAAGTCACCCAATAGGCGCGCAGCATCATCTCGCCGCCCGCCTTGCTGGCCGCATATGGGCTGTTTGGCTGCAGCGGATCGCCCTCGCGGAAAAAACCCTCGTCAATCGAGCCATATACCTCGTCCGTACTGACATGGTGCATCCGCTTGATCCCCAACTGCCGCGCCTCGTCCAGCAGCGTATACACTCCGACGATGTCCGTCTGAATGAACGCGTCCGGGTCCAGAATGGACCGATCTACATGCGACTCGGCGGCGAAATTCACAATCGCGTCGATCGAGTAGGTAGTCAACACGCGCCGAACCGTCTCACGGTGCGCGATATCGCCCTGTTCGAAGGCGTAATTGGGCGCATCCTTCACCGGCAGCAAATTATCCAGGTTCCCCGCATAGGTCAGCTTGTCGAGCACCACCAACCGGTACTGCGGATATTTCGCCACCATGCGGCGCACAAACGCGCTTCCGATAAACCCTGCGCCGCCCGTCACTAGAATATTCTTCATCAGTGAATACCTTTCGATCTCGCCTGGCCCATCGCCAGCACTGGAACCTAATGCTCGCGCTGGCCACACAACACAAACTTGTGCAGCGCCAGCCCGACTCCATCTTCATCGTTAGTTGTGGTGACATAATCCGCTGCCGCGCGCAGTTCGCCAGGGGCGTGCCCCATCGCCACCCCTACTCCGGCCAACCGGATCATATCCAGGTCGTTGCAGTTGTCGCCAAAGGTGATCACGTGCTCTGCTGCAATACCCAAATCAGCCAACAGCCGGGTCAACGCGGTCCCTTTGGTCACGCCGAGCGGCAGCACCTCAACCACCGAGGTCAACCCAGAGCGTAGAACCAGCGCCCGCCCTGCAAAGCGTGACTCGAGCAGCCGTTGGAATCGTTCGACCTGTGCCGGGTCTTGGTTCATCAGGATCAGCTTATATGGCTTGTACGCACTCGACAGCGCTTCGAGGATGTCGGGCGCAATATCCGGGGCTGGTTCGTGATGTGCCACCACTTCTTCGACGTTTGCATCCCAGACTGAACTTAGCAGCCCAAAGCCGACATACACCACCGGCGTCATCCCATACTCCAGCGCCAGGCTCACTGCCTCAAGGGCCAGTTCTCGCGGGATGGGGTCCTCATGCAGCACTGTGCCATCCGGCGCATGAATGAGTGTGCCATTCGCGCAGATCACCGGCAGCGTGATGCCAAACTGATCGATCAGCCAGGTTGTCGAGGGAAATGTCTTTCCTGTTGCCACCGTGAACGCAACACCTTGCGCCTGGGCCGCCTCAATCGCCGCCCGCGTGAGCGGTGGCACCTCGTGCGCCGAATTGAGCAGTGTACCATCCAGATCGGTCACGATCAGGTGCAGGGCACCATTGGTCTTCTGTGTAGCCATCTTATTTGCCGATCCAACCGCTAGAGTAGCCCCAACTTGCTATGGTCGCCCAGGTGCATCTTGATTACCTTGGGCCGCTGCTGCACAACGTCCACCTCTGCATAGCGCCCGATCAGGCTGTCCTCAATGCGCGCGGGGATATTCCGGATCGCGCTGTGCTCCAGCACGATACAGCGCGCCAGTTCGCTGTTTTCGATTATCACATCGTGATAGATGCTCGAAAACGGACCGATATAGCTGTTGACAATGCGCGTGTTGCGTCCGATGGCCGCCGGGCCGCGGATCACGCTGTTGATGATCTCCGCACCCTCTTCGATGGTCACCCGGCTGTCAACGTCGGAATGCGCATCGACCTTCCCGCGAATCTCCGGGACCAGTTCCTCCAATACCAGGCTGTTAGCCTTGAGCATTTCGCCGGCCTCCCCCGTATCGATCCACCAGCCGCGATGCACATGTGGGAATACGGTGTAATCGTGCTCTACCAGCCACTGAATCGCATCCGTGATCTCAAGCTCGCCCCGGCGAGACGGTTTGATCGCCTCAGTCGCCTCAAAGATGTGGTGGTCGAACATGTAGATTCCGACCAGTGCCAGGTTCGACGGCGGCTCTTTGGGCTTCTCGATCAACTGCACCACCCGTCCTTCACCGTTCAGTCGCGCTACTCCATACCGTTCGGGATGTTCGACCTCGGTCAGCACGATCTGGCTGTGCCAGTCTGCATGCCCGGCAAAATCCGCAATCAGGGGACTGATCCCGCCCTGAATGACGTTATCGCCCAGGAACATCACGAATCGCTCATCCCCCAGGAACCCACGCGCGATCTTGACCGCGTGCGCCAATCCGAGTGGGGCGTCCTGTGGAATATAGGTCACCTCAACCCCGAACTGCGATCCATCGCCCACTGCCTCGCGGATCTCCGGGCCGGTATCGCCGATCACGATTCCAATCTCACGAATACCCGCATCGCGGATAGTCTCGATCACGCGGAACAGAATCGGCTTGTTAGCCACCGGGATCAATTGTTTGGCGCGTGTATATGTCAGGGGATAAAGGCGTGTCCCTTTTCCACCGCTCAAAATCAAGCCCTTCATGCCGCCCGTCCTCTCCGCTCGCCTTGCTTATCGGGCGTAATATCCGCCAACCGCCGCGTCGCGCGGAGCGTTGACCAACACGGTGCCGATCAAATGCACCTTGACTCGTTCGAGTTCTTCCTTGGCGCGCGCGGCATGGTCGCGGCGCGAGGTTCCTGCCCGCAGCACCAGCAGCAGCCCATCCACCTTCAGGCCCAATAGCGCCGCGTCCGTCGCAGCCAGCACCGGCGGAACAACAAACACGACATAGTCAGCCTGAGTTTTGAGCGCCGTAATGATCTCGTCCATGCGCCGTGAACCGATCACATCGGCAGGATTTGGCGGCAGGGGGCCGCTGGTCAACACCCGCAGCCCATCCACACTTGTCGCCTGGAGGGGAGGCGTGGCCAATGCCGCATCTTCCAGCAGCATATGGGTCAGGCCGCGGGAGTTATCCAGTCCCCACAAGGTGTGCTGGCTGGGCTTGCGCAGATCGCAGTCTACAATAATGGTCTGGTGCCCGCCCTGGGCCAGTGTAACCGCCAGGTTCGCCGCCACCTGGCTGGCCCCTTCGTCGGGCGTGGGCGAGGTGACTGCCAGCGCCGTCACCGGGTGATCGACGCTGTAGAACATCAGGTTGGTGCGCAGCGCCCGGTAAGCTTCCGACGCCGCCGCACGCGGGTCCGTCAGTGTAATCAGGTTCGCATCAGGCATCGCTCACCACCTTATGAACGCACATCGTCGGCGGGGATGGCCGCCAGCACGGATAAATCAAGGAAACGCTCTACATCTTCACGGCTGCGGATAATATTGGACTCCAGGTACTCCAGCACGAACACCACCGCAGCCCCCAGCAGCAGCCCCAACACACCCCCGGCCATGACATTGACTTTCGTGTTCGGGCGGTAGAGACCATAGGTTGCCGTATCGATTAGCAGCGCGTCGATTCGGTCCGCGCGCTGCAGATCGCGGTTGTCCTGCTCGCGATATTCTACTAATAACTGCCCCAATTCGGTCGCGATACGTGCCGCCAGTGGGCCATCCTCCATATCCACATCGATCTGGATGATCAGTTGGGTCGGGTCCGAGCTGATGGTCGTATGCGCGCGCACGGTGCCCGGTGTCATATCCAGGCGAAGCCGTTCAATCGCCGCAGCTGCCTGTTGATCGGTATACAAGTACACCACATAGCTGTTCAGCAGCGTGCGCAGAGTCTCGGTCAGACCATAGTCGTTACGTGCAGGCTGGAAAAGCACTTTCTGTGTTGCGCGATAGGTTGGGGTTTGCGCTTTGCTGAATCCGTAGGCCGCGCCCGCCGTGATGAGCACGGCAAGCACAATAATCCAGCCTCGCCGGATCATCAACCGAACGTAATGCATCAAATTCATCGGATAACGTCCTTGTCGTGGCACAAGACTACAGGCCCAGGCAGCCTGACGCCATTGGTGGCTCGGTCGGGCCAATGCTCATGGGTATTATAACAGGGCTTGAGACACTGAGAAGCGTTTATCAGGCTGGCGTATCCCAATCACCGCCCAATTCAATCAGCGTTTGCGCGGGATCTCACCAATCACCGGCAGGCCCATCGCTTCGACATCGGCGCGCGTGCGCAACGTATCATCCAGGTATTCGGCCAGGACGGCCAGTCCGATCCCCGCCAAAACGCCCAGCGCGATGCGGACCAGCGGCATCAAGCGAGTCGTGATAGGGGGCGCAACTTCGCCCACCTCGATTTCGTCCAGCGCAACAACTCGCCCTGGCTGTGCCGCAAACTGGGGGAAATAGGCCTGGTTTCGTGTTTGCAGAACAGTCACTGCTGCTTCCGCCAGCAGGCGTGCCTCTTCCCGATCATCCCGGTTGACATAGAGCACCATAATGCTGCGGAAGCTGTCGGCCACGAAAGATCCGCGAATGTCCTCTGCCGCCAGTGTGATGCCCCGTTCGGCCAACACGGCGCTCACCTCCGCCGCGAATGAGTGGCTGGGCACCCACTGTGCCAGATTGATGACAACATATTCCGAAGCCAGCCAGGGAGTATAAGCCGAATCCTCGTAAGGCGTGGTCACCCCAGCGATCTCAGTCTCTGGCGGAGCAGCAGCCGTCAGCCGCAGCCCGACTGTATAAGTCAGCGGAGGGTTTACCACCGCTTTGAGTTGGGGCAAAGTCACCAGCAGCGCGACCAGCGCAGGCAGCCCAATCAGCCACCAGCGCCGCTTGACCAGTTGCCAGAGTGCGATCAGTTCCATAACCGTTGCTCCCTAAAAGATACCGGGCTGGTGCCATCTTCAACTGCTTGCCAGAACATGCCCATGTGGGTTAGGCTCAACACGATTCACTACCCCACTGCACCCGGCCATTGAACGAATGAGGAGACCGGCATGGCGCGACGGCAGGCACAGTACGATGACCAGGACGACCTGTATGCCGAGGACGAGGCGTACGCCCGCCCGTCGGCTTCCGCACGGCGCACAACCGAAACTGCCGCACCCCCGACAGAGTCACTTGTTCACCGCGCCTTCGATTGGGGAATCAGCGGCAGCATCCTGGCGATCATTGTCCTGACGATCCTCTATACCTTCTCACCGCTCGACTCCGTGCCGGATGTCGTGCCGCCCGCCGATCAGGTCGATGATCTGGCGGCCATTCTCGCCGGAGGTAGTTCCATCGCCGGGCTAGCCGTTCTGCGTTACCTGCTGCACAGCAAGATCAGCCAGATCACCTGCCTGATAGCTATCATATTCAGCGCAATGGGTGCGTTTGTCACCTTCTGGCTGCTGGCGCAGCTTTTTGATCGCCTTCTCTAACTCAATCTCAGGCATCATTCTGGGCTTGGAGCCAGACACGACGGCAGCGCCATGACATCGTGTGGCCATGTCTCACCGTAGAACTGTAGATAGCCCGCCGCATGGGCCTGCCAGTAAGCCATGTCATGATCCCCCACCGGGTCGATCAGGTATTCATGTGCGATACCGCGTTCGCGCAGCAAGGACGACAGCTGCGAAACATTGGTCCCCACAATATCGTTTGCCGCGTGATCCAGGTAAATCCGCTGCGGGAACTTCGTAGCATTCACCCGTTGGACCAGGTCGAGCGGATTATATTCCGGAAGAGCGTTGCCATTTTCAAAATAGGGGCTGTGCCCGCCTATCGCACCGAAGAAATCCGGGTGCCGCAGCCCGATGCTAAAAGCCCAGAATCCCCCACGCGAGATACCCCCAATGGCGCGCCCCTCACGATTGCTTAACAGGCAGAAATCGCGTTCGACCATGGGCAGCAGTTCATCCATCAACACCGACTCGTAAGATTCTCCGTCGGGCAGGTCGTTGTACTCGGCCAGCTCTCCCCCATCCGGCATGATCAGCACCATTGGGGGCAGCGTGCCGTTAGCGATGCCGGCATCCAGAATACTCGCCACCCCGATATCTTCCCACATGGCCTCATCATAGCCCGTGCCATGCAGCAGCACGACATAGGGATAGCGCTGGAAGGTCTCGTAGAAACAGGGCGGCTGGTACATGCGAAAGGGCACTTCGTCCCCAATAATTCGGCTGTAAAACGACAGTCTGACGATCTGCCCCTCCGTCTGGGTACACACAAACGGGGCCGGTGAGGGCACCGGGACAGCCGTCACAGTCGGCGTGGCGGGGGGCGAAGTCGGCGTTGGAGTCGCCACATCCGGCGTAGAAGTAGACACCCAGGCGATGTCCTGCGGCGTCTCCCCGGTGACGACGATATACCGCGGCGTCTGGTCTGGAGCGAGCGGCTCGCAGGCCACCAGTAGAATAAGCGTCAGCCAAACGAACAGGTGAGAGAAGTGTTTTGTGGGTATCATGGTGCGAATTATAAACAGTTCACCGGCAGCGGACAATCGCCAATCCGGCCCGGTTTGGCGGTCCCTTCACAAGCCCGTACAATTGCTGGTGAGTTGAAAGGTGTTGTTGATAGGTGAGATACTCAGGCCGATGAGCAGTACCCAACCTATGCGCCAGGTGAGCCTCTCCGATGCGCGCGTTCCCTCGCGCTATGCCGCGCCACAGCGCTGGCGGCGTACTCGCCGCCTGTTTCGCAGCGTCTTCGCGCGCGGCGACCTGGGAGCGCTGGCGATGACCTGGGGATTAATGATCGTGACGGCGCTTGCCGTCCGCACAGCAGGCTGGTCGCCGGGCCTGGGAGTTTTGATCCCTGTCAGCTTTTTTTCGGTGGGTTTCGGATTCCTGCTGGCACGCAGCCACTATTCAGAACTGCTGTCGCTGATTCTCAGCTCGACTTACAGCATCGCCGTCATTCTTGTCATCGGCGCGTATGGACTGGTCGATGGCGGCTCGTTCGCCGATAGAACCCATACTCTGCTGACCCAGTTAGGCCTCTGGTTCGAGCAGGCTGTCACCAACACCGAGCCTCAAAATGACGAAACCGCTTTTGTGATTTTTCTGGCAGTGCTGTTCGGGTTCCTGGGACACAATGCCGCCTGGCATGTGTTCCGTGTCGATCACGTCTGGCGTGTCATTATCCCGATCGGCCTGGTGTTGATCACCAACCAGTTCTACTACCAGGGCGATCG
>DAOUFU010000064.1:0-28982 GCA_034429275.1 Anaerolineae bacterium
AACCTGACAGCGCGTTTTCCGAGCAAACACCGGCCTCACCCCAAACCTCGCCGCTCCCTGCGGGGTCGGCTCGGTTTTGCCCCTCTCCAAAAAAAGTTTTGGAGAGGGGCAACACCGAGCCGAACCCGCAGGGAGCGGCGAGGTTTGGGGTGAGGCCGGTGTTTGCCCGGAAAACGCGCTGTCAGATTTTGCACGCACCCTTTTGGGGACCGCCCTTGACTCCTGCCCTATCGCCTGCTAGACTGGCCCCATCACCTCAAGAGGAGCGCATTCGACGAATGGTTCACTAGCAGGTAGCACCTCACGGCACTGATCGCCCCCGCCCTGTCGATTTGCACAGAGGCGGCGTCGTGTCGTCTTGCGCCTGCGGACCATCCGCCCCTTCTCCGATCTCTTGAGGGACTCCTTGCGATCTCTAGCCGCAGGCGCGACGCTTGCGGTTTTTCGTTGTTCACGTCGCGTCCGTATCGTGTTCTCGCAAGAGGAAAACCTCATGAAATCCACCATCACGCATCGCCCGCTCTGCGGCGAAGCCGACGCCATGCGCCTGCATCGCCTGCTCACCGATTCCTACAGCCAGTTGGGCCGCCTGTTCAACTGGGAAATCCGCCGCTGGGAAGGCTCGTATTGGTGTTCAACCGATGCCGAACTGGCCGACCCCAATTGGGGCGCACACACCGAAATCTGGGAGACCGCCGGAGGGGACCTGGTCGGCGCGGCGGTGCCCGATGGACCCGGCGATCTGGCGCTGCAAATCCACCCGGACTACCGCGACCTCGAAGACGAGATCATCGCCTGGGGCGAGCAGCACCTCGCGCGCACCAACGACGACGGCACGCGCGCACTCACGCTCTGGGCCTACGACTGGGACACCGACCGCCAGGAACGGCTGGCCCGGCTCGGCTATGCGCCCAAACCCGAATGGTTCTGGCACCAGCGCCGCCGCCCAATCACGCTGCCCGTGCCCGATCGCGCGCCCGCCGAGGGCTACCTCATCCGCAGTGTGCGCGCCGACGAACACGACGTGCTGCGCTGGATCGAGATCAGCAACACGACCTTTGGTCACCGCCACCCGCCGGAAATGCACCGCAACTTCCAGCGATACTCGCCATCGCACAACTATGACCTGCACATCGTCGCCGAAGCGCCGGATGGCACCTTCGCCGCCTTCGCAGGCATGACTCTCTGCACCGCCAACCGTTACGGGCTGTTCGAGCCGGTCGGCACACATCCCGACCACCGGCGCAAAGGTCTTGCCAGCGCCTGCATGAACGAAGCCATCCGCCGCGTCCAGGCGCTCGGCGGAATCGATGTGCTCTATGTCGCCAATTGGGGGACTGCCGACGCTGGCAAGCTCTACGCCTCCGTCGGCCTGGAACACTACGCCACCGAAACCGCCTGGCAGAAAACCGGCTTCTAGCGCGGAGAAACAAGATCGCTGGCGGATCAAACCGGAACATCGCAGGGGCGGGTTTGCTCAAACTCGCCCCACGCCGCGCGCTGTCCTCGCTTCGCGGCGAATATCCACCCCAGGCCGCACGCTGCTAGACGCCCTTCAGCACCTTCTCCGGCTTCCAGACCGTCTCCCCGCGTGCGACGTGCCGCGCCATCACCGCGATCAACTGCCCGCCGGGATCGTAGGCGCGCGCCAGGTCGCCGGTTTCCTCGCCGATCGGCACCATGCCGCCGTTGATCACCCAGGCCGCCGTCTGCGCGTCCAGGTGCAGCGCGGGATAATGCAGCAGCGCGCGGTCCGGCGGGATCAGGTGTTGCTGCCACGTCCGCGCGCGGACCGCCGCCTCAAAAGCGTCCCACGTCACCGCGTCGGCCACCGTGAAGGCCCCGCTCGCCGTGCGTTCCAGCCCGGCCAGGTATGCGCCGCTGCCCACCGCGCGTCCCAGGTCATAGGCCAGGCTGCGGATATACGTCCCCGGCGAGCACGCCACCTCCAGCGTGGCGAACGGAGGTTCCCAGTCGATGATCTCCAGCCGGTGAATAGTCACCGCGCGGGGCTGTCGCTCGATCTCGCGCCCATCGCGCGCCAGGTCATACAGCCGCTTGCCGCCCTGCTTGATCGCGCTGTAGACCGGCGGCACCTGCCAGATATCGCCGCGAAACCGGTCTAGCGCCGCTTCAACTGCCGCCCGATCCGGCAACGGCGCGCCCGTCGGCATCACCTCGCCCTCGGAGTCATACGTCTCCGTCTCCGCGCCGAAGCACACTCGCGCCCGGTAGACCTTCTCCGAAGCCATCACGTATTCGCTCAGGCGCGTGGCCGGCCCCAGGCACAGCACCAGCACGCCCGTCGCCATCGGGTCGAGCGTGCCCGCGTGCCCCACCTTTTTGGCGCGGAGCAGCTTCCGCACCCCGGCCACAATCGCGTGACTCGTTGGCCCCAGCGGCTTGTTGATATTCAGCAGCCCATACCACTCCGCCATCGGTCGCCCTCGCGTGCCCTCAACCGATCACCGGCGACCCGGCGCGAACCTCGGCCTTGAGCATTGCGATCACGCGCGGGACCAGCGCCGCCAGCGGCTCGCCGCGCACCGTCGCGCCCGATGCCAGCCGGTGCCCGCCACCGCCCAGGCTCACCGCGACTTCCGAGGTATCGAACCCCGGCACCGCCCGGAAGCCCACCTCGACCGCGCCATCCGGCTTCTCTTTAAACACCGCCGAGATATACGCGCCCTCGGTCTGGATCAGCGTGCCGACCAGTCCCGCGTCGTCAAAGCCATCGCTGCCCACTCGCTCGAACACCTCGCGCGCGATCACGGCCCAGATCACATGGTCCTCAAGCTGCACGGTGGGCAGCACCTCCGCCCACAGCCGCAGCCCCCACAGCGACTTGCGGTTGACCGTGCGCTGCACAATCTCCGAGAGCGGCGCGCCCAGCAGCATCAGCCGCTGCGCCTTGCCCAGCAGGCCCGGCGTCACGTTGTCGGTGCGGAAGCACAGCGTATCGGTCACGATGCCGGTCAGCAGGCAGATCGCTACCGGCAAGTCCAACGCGATCTCCAGCCGGTCCAGCCAGTCGAGCACCCCCTCAGCCGCCGCAGCCGTCGCCGCGTCCACCAGGTTCGCCTGGCCAAACAGCGTGTTCGTCCGGTGATGGTCCAGGTTGATGACCGGCGCGCCCGTCTTCAGCGCCACCTGCCCCACCTGCCCCATACGCGGCTCGTCGCCGCAGTCCACCGCGATCACCAGGTCCACGGCGGGCGGCGTATCGAGCGCGGCCAGCACCTCGCTCGCCCCTGGCAAAAAGGCCAGCCCGGCGGGCACGCCCTCATCGACCGCCATCATCACCGATTTGCCCACCGACCGCAGCGCCAACCCCAGCCCACACAGCGAGCCGATGGCGTCGCCGTCCGGCCCGACATGAGTCACGATCAACACCGATCGCGCCTGCGCCAGCAGCGCGCCCGCTTCCTGCCAGTCAAGCCTCATGGTCGTCGCCGTCCTCGTCGTGCGCATCCGGCGCGGCTTCGAGCGGTGGCAGTGCGCCGGATTCGTGCAGCGCGCTCAGCAGTTCGTCGATCCGCTCACCGCGATCCATCGCCGCGTCCCAGTGGAAGTGAAGGGTCGGCGTCCGGCGGAAGCTGGTCCGCGCCGCCAGTTCGCGCCGCAGAAAGCCCCCTGCGCGCTCCAGCCCTGCCATCACGCTGGCCGCTTCATCCAGCGAGTGTACATACACATCGGCATATTCGATCTCGCGGTCCACCTTCACACCGGTGATGGTCACCGATTCCAGCGCCGGGTCGGTGACCTCGGTCATCAGCAGTTCGCTGATGATTTCCTGAATCAGCCGGGCGGCGCGTTCCTGTTTGATCGTTCCCATTCTGTCCGTCCTTTTCCAATCTCCGGGCAGTCACCGTCGTGCCGCACTGCCGATCAACAAAGTAGGGACGGGTCTCGTAACCCGCCCCTACACAGCGGCACTCTGGCGGGATAGCGGTCCCTCGGCGGGGCCTGTCTTGCTCATGCCGCCGAAGGCCAATCATGCTCGGCTGCGCGCGGTTAACTCACGCGCTCGCGCACGTAAAACTCTATCCGGTCGCCCTCAACGAAGTCGTTGAACCCTTCCAGCCCGATGCCGCACTCGAAGCCCGTGCGCACTTCGCGCACATCGTCCTCGAAGCGCTTCAGGCTGCGCACGCTCACGTCGCTCACGATCACATTGCCCTGGCGCATCACGCGCGCCTTGGCATTACGCCGGATGGTGCCTTCCAGCACATACGACCCGGCAATCGTGCCCACACGCGGCACGCGGAACAACTGCCGCACTTCCGCCACGCCTATCAGCTTGTCGGCATAGACCGGTTCCAGCAGCCCATGCAGCGCCAGTTCCACGGCTTCCCGCAACTGGTAGATGATCTTGTAGGTGCGGATGTCTACCCCTTTGGATTCGGCTAACCGCGCGGCTGCCGAGTCTGGTTCCACGTTGAACCCCACAATAATCGCCTTCGAGGCGCTGGCGAGATTCACATCGTTCTCGGTGATCTCCCCCACATCGGCGTGGAGCACGCGCACACCCAGGTCGCCCACTTCGATCCCCTCGATCTCGTGGACCACCGGCTCCAGCGAGCCATCCACATCGACCTTGACGATCAGCAGCAGCTCTTTGGTCTCGCCAGCCTGGAAGCGCGCGAATACCTCTTCCAGCGTCAACCCCGTCACCGGCTGCCTGGCCGATTCTGCTGCCGCCAGCCGCCGTTCTTCGACCAGCGCCCGCGCCTCTTTGACGTTCTTCATCACCTCGAACCGCTCACCCGCGTGGGGCGGCATATCCAGCCCCATCACCAGCACCGGCACCGACGGCCCCGCGCTCTTGATGGACGCCCCTGTATAGTCGAACATGGCCTTGACTCGCCCGTGCGACAGCCCGGCTACGATCATGTCGCCGGTGTGCAGGGTGCCGTTCTGCACCAACAGGGTAGCCAGTGGGCCGCGCCCCGCTTCCATCCGGCCTTCGAGCACTGTGCCGCTCGCGTTGGCATCCGGGTTGGCCAGGATTTCGGTCTCTTCGGCGGTCATCAGGATCGCTTCAAGCAGGTCCGGGATGCCAGATTGGGTCACGGCACTCACCGGCACCACCAGCGTATCACCGCCCCACTCGTCCGTTTTCAGGTCGAGTTCTTCAGCCAGTTGTTGCTTGACCCGTTCCGGGTTGGCGTTGGCCTTGTCGATCTTATTCAGCGCCACCACCACCGGCACATGGGCGGCCCGCACGTGGGCCAGCGCCTCGCGCGTTGTCGGCATGACGCCGTCATCCGCCGCCACCACCAGCACGGCGATGTCCGCCCCTTGCGCGCCGCGCGCCCGCATGGCGGTAAATGCTTCGTGGCCCGGCGTATCCAGGAACGTGATCGTCTGCCCGTTGTGGACGACCTGGTACGCGCCGATATGCTGGGTGATGCCGCCTGCCTCAGCCGCCGTCACGTTGGTGTGCCGGATCACGTCCAGCAGCGAGGTCTTGCCATGATCGACATGCCCCAGAATCGTCACCACCGGCGGGCGGCGCTTGAGCTTCGATGCGTCTTCTTCGGCGATGACCTTGCGCCATTCCAGCTTCTCGCCTTCTTCTTCCGGCTGAACCTTGACTGCGCGCAGCGGGCGCGCTTCAAAGCCCAACCCGTCGGCCACAATCGCCGCCGTGTCATAGTCGATCTGCTGGTTGATCGAGGCCATGATGCCGTTGCTGATCAGCTCTTTCATGACTTCGATCGGGCTGGCGTGCATCCGCTCGGCCAGATCGCGCACCGTCAGAAAATCAGGGATTTCGAGTATTTGTCGTTCTTGGGCCATAGAATTCGCGGTTTCAGCCGGACCCCTCCGGGTCGCTCAGCCTGGCCGCTAGCCTCCTCTCATGATTTGGTGTTCAGGGCGAGATGCCCCCGGCTCACTTTCGAGCCGCACTGCGTGGTTTTTTCGATACATCCAACTGGCCTGGCAGGCCAGGTGGGTCATGACCGGTCACGCGCGGTGCGCCGGTCGCCCACCGGGCGAGACCGCCTCACACCACGCCGTTCACCTCATGCCCCTCACGATCCGGCATCCTTACCGGAGGCCCCATCAGGGGCCGCGCCCATCGCAGGGCGCGCCGCCTCAATCCTTGCACGATCCGCATCCGTCAGCGTCGTGCGCAGCGCGTGGGCCAGCGCATCGGTAGCCAGCGCCTTGTCCCAACACGCCGGTCTATCGCACAGGTATGCGCCCCGGCCATTGCGCTTGCCGCTGCGGTCCACCACGACGCCTTCATCTGCCGTGCGAACCAACCGCGTCAGCGTGCGTTTATCCGCCGTTGCCCGGCAGATCACACAGGTCCGCTGTGGAACACGCTTCTGCCGTTTGGGCTGGGTCGATGCCTTCGCCATAGCTCAATCCCCGGCACGGCGCGCCGCGCCCGCTAGTCGAGATCGTCCAGTTCGTCCCACTCGCTGCGCCGACGGCTGCCTTTACGACGGCGCTTGGCGATCACCTCGCCGCGTTCCTCGTCGAAGATCAGCTCGCGGCGCTTGGTCTTGGCCTTCTTGCGCACTTCCTCTTCGTCCACCACTTCATCGAGCAGCGGTTCCGGTTCAAGGATCGGGCGCGGCTTGCGGCGCGGCGCTTCGCGCACCGGCAGATCGCGCTCACGCACCGCTGGCGGCTCCGGCTCCAGGAAGGCGGGCAGAGCAGCCTCTTCCTCGAATTCGGCAGCTTCCGCCACCGCCTCGACCGCTTCCTCGGCCACCGGAGCGGACACTTCCGCCGCTGCTGGGGCGGGCGCTTCCGGCTCCACGCGCGCCGCCGCCGGGACCGCAGGATGGCGAATCACCAGGTCGTCCAGTGCGTAGCGGATCGCTTCCATGGCGTCGTCGCCCGCCCCGCCCTGGTCAAGCATCTTCTGCAGGCCCGCTTCATCGGCCAGCAAGCGCAGCATCAAATCGCCCACGTTCTCCACGCGGCTCAGCGCGCGCGTGATGTCCTGGTCAAGCTCCAGCTCATCCAGCGACATGCTGTAGGCGTGTTCGGGTACCATCGGGCGCGCCCGGTTGATCGCGTCGCGCCATTCCTGGCGCTCTTCTTCGCGCACCGCCAACAGCCGCCGCTCGGCCAGCTTGACAAAATCGACCAGCAGCTTGAACTCTTCCGGCTGCACCGGGCGATTCTGCCGCTTCTTTTCCATGATGCGGTAGACTTCCGCGATCAATTCCGGCACTTCGCGCTCCAGCGCATTCAGCGGCGGCTGGTCGAGCTTTTCAAAGGCCGATTGAGCCGCCTCCGAGACGCTCTTGATGTCGATGCGCCAGCCGGTCAGCTTGGCGGCCAGGCGTGCGTTCTGCCCCTCGCGCCCGATCGCCAGCGACAACTGGTCGTCCGGCACGATCACGGTGGCCGTGCGCCCGGTGTCCTGGTCTTCTTCCAGCAGCATATCGCTCACCCGCGCCGGGCTGAGCGCTTTGGCGATGAACAACGCGGGATCGGCGTTCCACTCGATCACGTCGATCTTTTCGTCGTTCAGTTCCTTGACGATGTTCTGGATGCGAATACCGCGCATCCCCACACACGCCCCGACCGGATCGACCCCTTCTTGCAGCGCCGCCACCGCCACCTTCGAGCGGTGACCGGCTTCGCGCGCGATGTTCTTGATCTCGACCTGCCCGTTATAGATTTCGGGCACTTCATATTCCAGCAGGCGGCGCAGCATGTTCTTGTGTGCGCGGCTCACAATGATCTGCGGCCCCCGGCTGTTCTTCTTGACCTCGGCCACATACGCGCGGATCTTATCATGCGGGCGATAACGCTCGCTGGGAATCTGGTGCGCGCGCGGCATCACGGCCTCCGCTCGCCCCAGGCTGATCGTCAGCGCCCCGTGCGACACGCTCTGAACCGTGCCGGTCACCAGGTCGCCTTCCCGCTCGACGAACTCGTCATACAGCGACTCTCGCTCGGCTTCGCGGATGCGCTGCAAAATCACCTGCTTGGCCGTCTGGGCTGCAATACGCCCGAAGCTTGCCCCGGTCTGCACCGGCATCATGACGGTATCGCCCAACTGCGCGTCAGGGTACAGCTTGCGCGCCTCCGACAGCAGCACTTCGGTCTGCTCGGTGGTCACTTCATCGACCACCTCTTTTTCCAGCAGAATCGTCAGCACATCCTCTTTGCCGGACGGGTCGATGCGCGCCTCAACGTTCTGGTTTTGCCCGATATTCGCATCGCGCCGGTAGGCCGATACCAGCGCCTGCGACAGGGCTTCCAGCACGATCTCGCGCGTCAGCGAACGTTCTTCGAGAATTTCGTTGAATGCCAGGGAAAAATCGCTCTTCATCGTCGTTCTTTTTGCCCGACTGGGCTACTCGCTCCATCCGTTTGATAATGCATTGTCCGAACCGGCGGTAGGTTCGAGATCAGGCCCCTGGGCGGCTGCGAAGCGGTGCGCCGCCGAACACACCGCGCCTGGCCCAGGGCCATATAAGACGAAAAGTGGGGGCTACCCACTTTCCGCTCGACGTCTCCAACTCACTCGCCTACAGTATACCATGCGCCCCCTCGCTTGACAAGGGTCTTTATGGGATGGTCAGGGCAAACGCATCAAAAAAAACTGTTTCGGTTGATGCGCATTGCCTGCCCCTGATGCCCATTGGCCCTGCGATCGGGTATGAGAGGCGAATGGTTGGCCTCACCCCCGCGCGGCCAAAACCGGGCCGCTTCGCCCCCTCTCCGAAAATTTTCGGAGAGGGGGCAACCGACAACGCGCCCGCAGGGCGCGGCGAAGGTGGGGGTGAGGCCGGACTCTCGCGGGTCACGTGTTTTGATGCGATTACTCTGGGTCTTTATGGGATGATCAGGGCAAAACCTGACAGCGAGTTTTCCGGGCAAACACCGGTCTCACCCTTCCAGGTCGCGCTCGCAGCGCAGCAGGTCTTCCCACGTCTCGCGGCGGCGAACCACCCGCCACCGCTCTCCCTCGACCAGCACCTCAGGCGGACGTGTGCGCTGGTTATAGTTCGATGCCATCACCAACCCATACGCCCCAGCGCCCAGCACCGCCAGCCGGTCGCCGCTGCCCAGATCGGGCAGCCGCGCGTCCTGGTGCAGCACATCCGCCGATTCGCACACCGGACCGGCCACCACCGCCGGAGAAACCGGCCCTTCGCCGGGACGCAGCGCTACCACCGGGTGAATTGCCCCATACAGCGCCGGGCGAATCAGTTCCGTCATGCTCGCATCGGTGATCACGAAGCGCCGCTCGCCATCCGTCTTCACGTACAGCACCGAGGTCACCAGCACGCCCGCGTCCGCCACAATCACCCGCCCCGGCTCGATCACCAGGCTGGTATCGTGCAGAATCCCGGTCATGATGCCCGCGATGCGTTCCAGCTCCGGCACCGGCTCAGAGTCCACGTACTGCACCGGGAAGCCCCCGCCCATATCCACCATACGGATGCCCGATGTCTCGACCAGCAGGGCAGCGGCCCGTGCCGCAAGCTCCAGGTCCGCCAGCGATCCATGCTGGCTGCCGATGTGGATATGCAGCCCCTCGATGCGCAGATGAGGGTAATCCGCCCGTTGGCCGAGTACTTCCATCACCTGGCCGAGCGGAATGCCGAATTTCGACCCGGCGTGCCCGGTGGAAAGGTAGCGGTGAGTGTGCGCCTGGATGTCCGGGTTGATGCGCAGCGCCACCCGTGCCACCTTGCCGCGCTCTCCCGCCAGCGCATCCAGCAGCGCAAGCTCTCCCAGGCTCTCGACATTGATCCAGCCCACGCCCGCGTCCAGGGCGTAGACCAGTTCATCGCGCGTCTTGCCCACGCCTGCAAATACGATGCGCGCCGGGTCGATTCCCGCCTGCTGCGCGCGGTAAATCTCCCCCGCGCTGACGGCATCCATCCCCAGCCCTGCCCCGCCGAGCAGCCGCAGCAGCGCCAGGTTGGCGTTAGCCTTGATGCTGTAATGAATCGCAGGGCGAGCCTCGGCAAACGCCCGGCGCACCCGCTCGACGTTCGCCAGCACCCGCCCGGCGCTGTACACATAAACCGGCGTGCCCACTGCTTCGGCGATGGCGTCCAGCGGCACGCCCTCGCACCACAGCGCGCCGGATTCATAGCGAATGTGATCGTTGAGCATCCGCGCCCCCTAATCGGTCCCTTGTTGGACCGCCGGGGCGGGCGGCAGTGCCACCCGGAAGCCCACCGTCGGGTATCCTTCGTCGGGCAGGCGCGCCGCCCGGCTGGTGACGCGCACCGCGTCGGCCCCATCCAGCCACGACCCGCCGCGCACCGTGCGCATCACGCCTTCCTCCGGCCCCTGCGGATCGGTGGCACCGTCCACAAGCCCGGCGAGCACCTCCGGCTCGCTCCACCAGTCCGCCGTCCATTCCGCCACGCTGCCTGCTAGGTCCACCGCGCCAACCCACGACTGCCCTGCCCCGCGCTGCCCCGATCCCACCGGCATCAGGCCGCCGCAACCCACCACATTCGCCAGCCCGCACAGCGGTTTATCCGCCCCCCACGGGTACGGATACCCTTCGCGCGGGCCGGGCGCGCCGCGTGCCGCATATTCCCACTGCGCCTCGGTCGGCAGCGATCCGCCCACCCAGGCCGCGAATGCCTGCGCCTGTGCCCAGGTCACGCCTACCACCGGCGTATCGGCGAAAGCCGGGTCATCATATTTGGTCGTATCGGCGGGCGGCGTGCAGGCTCCCGCCTCGACACATGCCGCATACTGGGCGTGTGTCACCTCGGTTTGCCCGATCCAGAAGGCCGATACGCACACCTCCGGGGCCGCCGAGTCCGGCTCTACCGCCTCACCAAAGGTGAAGCAGCCGGACGGCACGTAGACCACCGGCAGGCCGTTGATGTCTGCCGGCAGCGGTTCCCACGCCATCGCCTGGGGCGCATCCTGCCCGGCGCTGCCCAGCCCGCTCTGATCGCCCTGCTCGCCCGATTCAAGTTCCCCTTGTGGGACCAGGTTCGAATCGACCGGACCCACCGCGCCCGAAACCTCCGACGGCGGGAAGATGAACAGGCTGTTCAGGTCGGCGTCGACTGCCACCAGCCGCCCCGAAGCATCGAAAGCCAGCCCTGCCGGGCTGCGCAGCCCCAGGATATTTCGATCGAGCTGGTCCGGCTGGTTGAAGGACAACACCGCCGTACCGTTCAGGTTATAAGCCACGATCCGCCGGTGATCGTCCATATCCGTCGCATACACCAGCGAGCCATCCGGGCTGACCGCCAGGTAGGGCCGGTTGACCGAGCGCCGGTTGGTGAACCACATGTTCACCTCCCACGAGCGCACCGAGACGCCCAGCACCGGGTCGAACACCTGGATTCGCCGGTTCCACGCTTCGGCCACATAAAGCTCGCCCGACACCGGGTTGAACGCCAGCCCGACTGGCTCATCGACCTGCCCAAGCTGCGATCCGCCCGCGCCGATATCGCGCAGCCATTCGCCTTCCGGCGTATAGACCCGGATCCGCTTGCCGCCCGTGTCCGCCACGTAAACATTGCCATCCGGCCCGATCTTCAGGTCGCGCGGACCCCACATCGCCTCGGGGGAGCTGTCGGTCTGCGGCACGCCCTCATGACCCCAGGCCCGCAGCAGCTCGCCCTCCGGCGAGAGCACCGCGACCCGGTTGTGCCAGGTATCCGCAACGTAGATGTTGCCGTCTGGCCCCACGTCCAGGCCCCAGGGTTCGCGCAGCAGGTCCGGGTTATCGCTCAGCGCGCCGCCAAAGCTCGCCTCGATCACGCCGTTCTCGTCCAGGATGACCACCCGGTTCCGGCCCGTATCCGCCACCACGTAACGCCCGTCATCGGTCATCGCCAGGCCGCGCGGACCCAGCAGCCCGGCATCTGCCGCGATGATTCGCTCGGCGGCGATGTCGCGGTAAACCTTGTCTTCAGGATATTCCGGCTCGCGGATGTCTACCGCGCTGGAGCCGATGCCCGCGTCCCACACCTGGGCCGCCAGCGATTTTTCCACGAAGAAATACATCCGGTCCGAAACCGGCCAGTTATTCACGGCAAAGCGGTTGTCGTTGGCGCACTCGTTGATCACCGCGCGCTGGCAGCTCAGCAGGAAGGCGTCCTGCTCATCCGGCGTGGTGCCCGCCTTCGCCTCGTTCTCGCAGCGAGTCTGCTTCGCCTCGATGCACATCGCCTGGGCATAGGTCCGGTAGTCACGGTTGAGCCAGATGTCCCACATCCCCTGCCGGTAATAGTCGGCCGCGATGTTATCCGGGTCCAGGCTCAGCGCGTTTTCGATGCGCCCATACGTCAGGTTGAAGTATTCCTGCATCGGCCACCACAGCCGGATATAGCCGCTCTCGTAATAGCGATCGCCCAGGATGCGCCGCACATCGCCGACCTTTTTGCTGCCCACCACCACCACGCGCGCACCATCCAGCGAAGCCGGGTCTACGCTGCCCGCCTCGCCGCGCAAAAAGCCATAGTTCGTATAGTGGCGGAAATACCAGGTATAGGGCCACGACGACTCGTCATCGAACACGATGCGCATCGAGTTGCCCTCGTTGGTCAGCGTGGCAATCCGGTTGATCTCGTTCAGCACCGTCTTGACGGCGGGGCCGGAATGCGCATACACCAGGTATTCAGTCGCATAGTCGTAGTTCACGAAGCTGGCCAGGTACGCCGTGCGCGCCGTCAGAATCGCCAGCACCACCGCGCCCGAAACCACCATCATCCGCGCCAACTGCCCCAGCCCCAACCGCTGCCCAAAACGCCCGATCACGTACAGCGCGCCCAGCAGCACCAGCAGCGAAAGTACCCACGTCCCGGATTCGAGCAGATCTCCGATCTCCCGCCCCTGGAACGGCCCGCCCGTGCCCAGCGCACTCACCACCACGTGCGTCAATGCCACCATCGCCAGCGGCATCGCCACGATCAGCACCAGCCATCCGCCCTGGCGCAGTCGGTCCCACGCCACGCCCGCCCCTACCCGATCCAGCCACCAGCCGGTCAGCAGGATCAGCGGCACCGTCAGGTGAGTCGTCAGCCAGGGCATCTTTTCGCCGGCCATCGTCAGCCCGAAGATCATCGCCACCGCCCACCAGCCGATCAGCAGCAGGAAGGGGAACGCGCCGAGCCATTCCGGGTTTTCGCGCCGCCGGGCAGCTTCGACCCGCGCGCTGAAGGGCACCGTCAGCCGCGCCGGCAGCGGCAGCACCATCGCCGCCGACAGCCCCGGCCACTGTGCCCATCCATCGTCGCCGTCCTCGTCTTCAAAACCACCTTCCGGCTGGGCCACCGACTCTCGCTTCATCTTTTCGGTGCGGCGTGCCGAAGCCACCACCGTGACCGGGGTCTTTTCCTCAGCCGTCACGGGCGCGCCGTCGTCGGCCATTTCAGCCGCGTCTTCCGCCGCCCACTCTGCCCGCGCCGCTTCGATGGTCCGCTCGCGCCGCCAGCGCCACAACCGGTTGAACCCGCTCACCCCTGCGCCCAGCGCGCCCAACATGAACAGGTACTCATACACCGGCAGTTGCGTCAACAGGTAATAGTACTGCGGCTGGCTGCCGCGCCGGACCCCCTGTTGTTCCAGCCAGTATCCCAGCGAGCCGATCATGCCCGTCACCAGGCCGTCGGGGTTGCTGAACACCGTGGTGAAAAAGAACGTGAACAGCGCTGTGAACACGCTCATCGCCACCAGCCAGCGCTTCCAGTGCCACGAGAGTCCCACCGCCGCCGCCAGTGTCAGGAACGGGATCACGCCCCACAGCGCCGCTTGCAGCGTCTCCCGCCCGGTGATGGTGTTGCGGTTGTAGTCTTCCAGGTGATAGCCCGCCCAATAAAGCGGGAACGCCGCCAACCAGGGTACAATCAGCGTGCCGATCACGATCAGCACATCCCACAGCGGCTGACGATTGAAGAAATCCCACCAGTTGGTCAGCAGCCGCGTGCCGACAGCCAGCCCGGCCAGCGCCAGGCAGACCACCCAGGCCAGCACGATCGGCGTATTGTTGTATCCGTTGTCATCGGCAAGGGCCGATTCGTTCGGATTGGCCGCGAAGGGCTGCGTCCCCTCGTGGGCGACGAAGCTTCGCCGCTCGAACATCACCAGCAGGGCCGCGATCACCAACGCCAGCGCCAGAACCGCCGCCATCTCGCGCCAGGGCAGGCGCATATACCCCGGATACGCCGCCACTGCCGCCAGGAACATCACGAACAGCAGCGCCACCACCGGCAGCCCGATCCACGACAGCGCGCGGACGAAGACCCCCGGCTCAAACTCGTATTCCGTGGTGAACTCTTTGGTATAGTTTTGCCCAAACTGCTGATCCTGCGCGCTAAGCACCGTCCGCGTGGTGCGGATGCCGGGGTTCAGGTCGTTGGCCGGGGTTTCGGGCTTGATCACATCCACCACCACCGCCCCCAGCCGCGCCACGAACACGCCCAGGATCAGCCCTGCCGTGATGATTCGCAGCGCCGATTGGGTGTGCGCCAGCCCGTGCATGATCGCGGCGGCGGCCCCCTCGCGCGGCGCGCCCCCCGCCATCGCTGTACGGATCACGCCCGAAAGCGCCAGCGGCAGATACACCAATGCCAGCACGATCAGCACATAGGGTGCACTTGATGGCGACCAGCGCACCGTGCCATACAGAAAATGGACCAACCGGCCCATCGGCAGTGCCAGCGCCAGCGCCAGCCCGAACAAGATCAGGTGCCCCAGCACAAGCTGCTGCCAGGGCGCGCGCCATTCCCCCTGCTCAGCCCTGGCGGGCCGCCGTGCAATGCCGATGTCCTGCGCATAACGCAGGATCAACACCAGCAGCATATAGCTGCCGAAGATGGCGATATAAATGAAGGCCACTTCCTTCGAGGCCAGCATCCCCAGCAGCGATCCCGCAATCACGCCGATCCAGACCGGGCGACGCGGCGGGTGACCATCGACATAGCGCAGCACCGCCCATATCAGCACCAGCGCAAAGAAGATAGTCGGCGTGTCATGGCGGATATAGCGGTTGTAGTACATCAACTGCGGCGAGATCAGCATTCCCACCGAAGCCAGCACCGCGCCCACACGCCCCAGCCATCGCCGGAACAGGAACGGGAACATCACGATCA
This sequence comes from Anaerolineae bacterium, assembly GCA_034429275.1. Lineage (GTDB taxonomy): Bacteria > Chloroflexota > Anaerolineae > Aggregatilineales > Aggregatilineaceae > DAOUFU01. Next base: position 15,063 of record DAOUFU010000064.1, read on the forward strand.
ACACGCCTAGCGCCGCCGGGTAGATGCGCGCCGTGAAGTCGTTGTCGCCGAACAGGAAGTAGTTCAGCGCCGTCATGTGAAACAGCAGCGGCCCATGCATGAGTGGCGTATGGCTGAACTCGCCGAATTCATACAATCGCCACGAATAATAGGTGTGCAGGCTCTCGTCGTGGCTCATCACGCGCGTGCCCAGGTCGGCAAAGCGTGTGACGATGGCCAGGACCAACAGCACCACAAAAGCGACCACCTCCCAGTTCAGGGCATAGGCGCGGGTGAGCGCCTCAGTGATCGCGGGTTCGTGCGACTCGTCGCGGGGCGCTGCCCCTGTGTAGCTCTGTTCGCGTGTTGCCATACGTCTCTCGTCTCGTGTCGAACTCATGAACGCAATCCCCGCTGGCGGAAAGCATCCGGCATCATTCAAACAGCTTGACAAACCGGTAGCCGGTGATGGAATAGCCCAGGTCGGTATAAAACAGGTGCGCCTCGTCCTTCCGCGCAAAGCCGCTCACCAGCCATGTACCGATACAGCCGTGCGCGCGGGCCAGGTCTTCGGCATAGGCCACCATCGCCCGCCCGACACCCTTCCGCCGCACCGCCTTGTCTGTCACCAGCGCCGAAATCTCGCCAAACCGCCCCGGTCGTTCCACCCGCTCACGCAGCCGGAACGCCAGCAGGCCGCCCACGACCCCATCGACCTCGGCCACAAACAGCCAGTCGATCGGGCTGGCTGCCACAAAATCCATGCGGTCGCGCATCTCGTCCGGCGTCATCACGACCCCGGTCAATTGGCCGAATAACTGCCGCGCGGCTTCGGCATCACGCGCTTCAATCGGGCGAATGGTGATCATCGGACCCTCACCTGGCCCCCGCCGATCCCCGCGCACCCGGCGAAACCACGATGCCGGGCACCGGCGCGGGCGTCGCGCCCGCTTCCATTTCCTCGCCTGGCAGGGCCAGCGCAATCGTCGCCTGCGGCAGCACCAGCGCCGCCACCAGCGTATCGGTCGCGCCGGGCGTCGGCGAGGCCGTGTTGACCGGGCGCGGCTGCATCGGGGCCGCCTCCACCCGCAGATCGCCGCCCGCCATCAAGGGCAGCGCCACCGCCAGCAGCACGAGCAGCCCCAGCGCCATGCTCATGCCGGGCAGCCACCGGGCGAAACGCATTCCCGCCGGGCGAGACTGGGGCGCGCCGAGTTCGCTCAAGACACCGGCCCACACACCGGCGAGTTGTTCTGGGCGCGGCTGCCCCAACGCGGGCAGATCGCGCCGCAGGCTCGCCGCCAATCGTTCTTCGCGGGCCAGGGCGGCACGGCAGCGTGCACACCGGCGCACGTGATTGGCCACGCGGGCCTGCTGCGCCGGGCGAAGCTGCCCATGCAGGTAACGGGTCAGCAGATGGGTAACATGTCGATCGATCATCGCCCTCGTCCTATTCGCCGACCGGCAGAAACAGCCCTTCCGGGTCCGCCGCGCTCATGGTCTGCCGCAACTGCTCATGCGCCAGCCGCACGCGACTCTCGGCGGTCTTCTGTGGAATATCCAGGATGCTCGCCATCTCGCGGTAGGTCAGCCCTTGCCCATAGCGCAGCGCGACCGCCTCGCGCAGCCGGGGCGAAAGCCGCGCCAGCGCCTCGCCCAGCGACGCCTGTATATCTTTCCACACCAGGCGAGCTTCCGGCTCTTCATCGGCGGGCGCGGAGGGTTCAAGTCCCAGGTTCAGCAGGTGTCCCAGCGCCACCGTCGGCAGCCATTTGCGCCGCCGGGCGTTCCGGCAGCGGCTCACCGTGATGGTATACAGCCACGTGCGGAACGACGCCCGCGCCGGGTCATATTTGTCCAGGTTGCGCAGCGCGTACACCATCGCCTCTTGCAGCACGTCTTCGGCGTCTTGCTCAACCAGCAGCAGGCTGTAGGCCAGCCGGTACAGGTTGGGCGCATATCGTTCATAGATGGCCGCGTATGCCGCCTGGTCACCGGCCAGGCACGCCGCGATCAACCCCTCCAGGTCGGGGTCATTGGCCGCCCGCCCGGTGATCTGTGTCTCTGCCGGTCTCTCAGTCATTACACCTCGCGTCTGATGAATCCTCACTGGACCTGTTTCACACCATACACATCCGCGCGAATATACACCATCATCGTCTCGGCGGCAGCAGGTTGATCCAGCGAATCGCTCTTATACAGCCACATCAGCCCATAGCGCCATATCGGAGTCGGCCTGCCGTTGAACCCGGTCCGCAGCCACACCTTGCGCGTGACGACATCCTTGCCCACATAATCTGCACCGAAGACCGGCTCCGGGTCGCGCCAGGGCATGATCACCGCACGCGTGGAAACCTCCGGCCCTACCCCGCTCACGAACCGCGCGTTGTCGAATTCGCGCAGCGCCCACGCCAGCGCGCCATCCGGCGGAACCTGCGCCGTCACGTCGATCACGTGTGGCACCCCCGTCGAGCGCCAGCTAAACTGTCGCAGCGTGGCCCGGATTTCGTCCACCCCATGCGTCACCGGGCGGCGATACCATAACTCGCGCGGATCGTCGTACTGGCTCAGGGCGGCGCGCCCGCCCAACCCAAAACTGGTCAGCAGCAACACAGCCAGCGTACCCAGTGCGAATCCGCGCACGGCGACTCGTGTCCCCCACAGGCTGCCCGCCAGGAAGAACATCACACCGAGCAACATCACGATCAGCAAATTGACGATCAGCCGGAACTGGATCGCGCCCAGTGTGCTCGCCAGCACGTACCCGCCCTGCAGCTCCACCGTCGCCGTTGACGTGGTGCGGCTGTCGTAAACACCCTTCAGCATCACCCGGATCAAAGCGTCCAGGTCCACCGCCTGGGCGGGCAGTTCCAGCAGCAGCCGTTTGCCCAACAGCACCAGGCTCCCCCCCAACACCAGCCACATCGCCGCCGAAGCTGCCGCCACCACCGCCACCGACCACGCTGGCGCGCGCCAGTAGCCGGGTGTGCGCTCGACGATCCAGCCCGTGACCTGCAAGCCGACCAGCGCGCACAGCGGCAGAGTCAGCCACAGCGCGTGAGCCGCTTCTGCCCCGGCGTAGATCATCGCCCACAGCACGCCGGCCAGAAACCAGCCCGCCAGCGCCCGTTCGAGGATGCTGCCTTCGCGCACCGCCTGGAACACGGCGATTCCCCCAAACAGTACCAGCCCGAACTCGTAGCGCAGGCTGATCCACAGCGGGAATGCCAGCGGGTGGCTCGCCGGGCGGATGACAAACCCGCGCAATCCCTGCCACAGCACCTCGCCGACCGCCGTCAGCCCTGAGGGCAGGAAGAAAAAGCCGGTGCCCACCACGGCCACCCCCAGCGCCACCGCGATCCCGGCTTCGTGCCAGGGCCACGCCGCCATCAGACGCCGCAGCCCGCCCGGCAGGTCGGTTTCCGGGTCATCGTTCAGCATCCAGGCGATGACCAGCCCGAACCCCATCCCGCCCAGCATCAGCAGGCCCGCCGGTTCCGCCAGCAGCACCATCGCCACCGCGCTCACCGAAGCCGCCAGCATCCAGCCGCGCGCCTGCCCACCGATGGCCAGCGCCTCAACCGCGCGCAGCGCGCACCAGGGCAGCACCATCGCCAGCAGCGCCGACCAGATCACCGGGCTGTTGGTCCGCCCGGCCAGCAGCACCACCGGCGAGACCAGCAGCAGCCCGCTGATGATCAGCGGTGGCAGCGGGTTCAGATAGCGCCGCCACAGCACCGGCGAGAGCACCAGCAGCACCGCGCCCAACGCCACCGGCAGCCGCGCCGCCGTATTGGTCGCCCCGCCAAAAGTGAAACTGATCGCATTCAGCGCAAAGGTCAGCGGGCTTTCGGCCACCGGCGGATCGCCCGGCACGGTCGAATCCAGCAGGCGCAGTGCCGCCAATGCCTGGGCCGCCTCGCCATCGTTGAGTGGGGCCGCGCCAAGCTGGGCCAGGTGCAGCACCAAAGCCGCCGCCGCCAGCGCCACATAGAGCAGCACTTCCAGCGTAATGCTGACCCGCAGCGCCGGTTCCGCTGCCAGCCGCACACGGTCGCCGCGCGCCGTGTGATCTTCCCCAGCAGAGCCGCCGATCAGATTTTCGAGTGTCGTGCTCATACGCTATCCACCTGCGCCCAATCCAAACAACTCGTCCAGAAAGGCGTCGATCTCCGCCTCGCTCAGTTCTGGCTCATCGACCAGGTAGAACAGGAACCCCTTGCCGCCGATCTCGCGGGCGATGGTCAGCGCCCCGGCCCGCGTCACGTACACCTGGCAGAGCTTACCGCCCGCCCGGATTCGCCGCAGCACGTCCGGCCACTGGTCGGCCAGCGGATTCCCCGCGCCCGGCTGCCATTGGATGCCGCGCAGCCGCTCAATCCCCAACAGCAAGTCGAGATGCACCAGCGCACCCTTGCCATCCAGGTGATAAAACCCGTACTCCATCGCCTCACAACAGGCGATCAGGTCCGGCAGCACAAACCGGCGGAACAGGCGCGGGCTGATCATATAGGAAAAGTCGCATTGCAGCATATACCCGCGATCCGGTGCCCAGCACGGCGACCAGTTGCAGATTCCGCGCCCCGCCGGGGCGAGCTTGCGGCACATCACGTCGAACACGTCCAGCCACACGCGGGTGATCTCGCCCGCCAGCCGTTCGACCTCGTCCGGCGCGTCGAGCACATCCATCAGCAGGCGATCGGTGCCACGCAGGCTTGCCAGCACATCCAGCCCGCCGCCGATGTCCGTCATGCCGATGGCGACGCGGTCGCCCCAGCGCGCCAGCGCTTCGTCGGTGACCGCGTTCACCCGCCGCCACCAGGGGTTGGCCTCGTCCACCGCGATGGTGATCTCGCTCAGCGACTCCACCGGCAGCCGCCCGAACCAGGTCGTCTCCGTCTGGTAATGCACCGGGCTGCCGAGAAATCCCGCCAGCATCCCCGCGCCAAAGTTCACCCACCACTTGGGGAAGGCATCGGCGTAGAACTGGGCCACATCAAGCTGGCGCTGGACATCGTCCAGCATGACGCTCACCGGCACATCCAGCCCATACCCGGTGAGCTGCTCAGTCTTGCCCCCGTCCAGGCTGCCGACCGGCGTCTGTTCGATCACCACCAGCGGGCGATCCAGCTCGCCGCGCCACCACGCGCCCCAGTCTTGCGCGATCCGCGCCCAGTCCGCCTCGCTGAACTCGCGGTACGTCGCCACGCCTCACCCCTTCTTGCGCTACCGTCCACCGCCCACGCGGTACACCGCTACCGCCCCCGACTGGCACACCGGCTGGAGCACCTGCTCGAACTTATTCAGCCCGCGTTCCAGGTCGCGGCGGCGGCTCTCGTCGTCTCCGGCCAGTTCGCCCGGCAGGCGGCGCTCCGCACCGCCCACCACGATGTAGTCGATCCCGTACCGGTCGATGATCTGCCAGGCGCGGTTCCAGTCCTGAGTCGTGTACAGGTCCTGCACCTCGCTCACCCGGTCGCGCCGGACTCCGTTCTCAATCCGTGTATCGATCACGCGCGGGTAGCTCTCGCCGCGCCACTGGCGCTCGTGGTTCTGCCAACCGATCAGCGTGGGCAGCCCGGTCAGCGCGCTGAAGCGCGACCGGTCCGGCTCATACGCCCCGCCCGGCGCTTCGACGATCACCACCCGCTCGCCCGTGCCGCCCGGTTCCAGCCGCGCCAGGCACTGCGCCGCCGTATATTCATCCGCGCTGACCATCTGCGGCGTGCCGTCCAGCGTCAAATCGGGCAGCTTGCCACAGGTGACCGTGATCGTCAGGTCGCGGCCCCGGTCGGATTCACACGCGCGGATTTCGGCCTGCTTGCGCAGCCGGTCGCTGTCTACCAGCGCGCGTCCGCGTCCTGCCAGCACCGGGTAGAGCAGCCCCATCACCACCAACAGCGCGGCCACGCCTGCATACACCCACCGCCCTGCTGGCACGATCCGCGTTTTTCCCGGCTCGCCATCGACCAGCACACTCCACAGCGCGAAGCCGGTCGCCAGGCTGAACAGAATCCAGCCCTGGTAATAGAGCTTGAATACGGTATTGATGCGCACGGCAAAATTATCGCGCAAATAGACCACATCCGGCGCGAGCACCAGCACCGCCGCCGCGCCGATCAGCAGCAGCGCGAACCCCGTCGCCGGGCTGTAGGTGATCGCCCGCACCCGCAGCACGCCGTCCGACCCTTCCATCCGGTCCTCGACCGGTACTGCCGCCACCGAATCCGCCAGGGGCCGCGCGAACAGCCGCCCGACCACCACGAAGATAAATGCCAGCAGCAAAAGCTCGCCGGGCAGCGCTGCCGCGCGCTTGCTCAAAATATCCGGCAGCAGCGCGCCCAGTCCCTCGCCCTGCGCATACACGGAAAATACCGGCTGGCGCAGGTCATCACGCCCCCAGGCGACCGTACCCAGCGCCGCGATCACCGCCGCCGCCATCAGCGCCGCCGCAAACACCGCCAGCCCGCCCGCTTCCCAGTTGAAGCGCCGCCCGGCCCGCCGCATCTCGATCACCAGGTACGCCGCCAGCAGGATCAGGAACGCGCCGAACTGCAGGAACAACTGCTGCCACCGCGTGGGATAGATTACGTTGGGCATCACGCCGCCCGCCTGCGAGGTGAAGCTGATGATCCAGGGCAGATACAGCGCCAGAGTCAGCCCGCCGACCACCAGCGCGAAACGCGCCGCCCCCCACAGCGCGCGCCGGTCGAGCACTCCCGTCGCGTCGCGCATCAGCCGCCGCAGCACCTCCGCGCCGAACAGCAGCCCCAGGTAGACGGCGTCCCACGAATTCATGAACACCATACCGCCCACCCACACCGCGTACAGCCCCATCTCCCACAGGGCCGGATCGCGCCGCTTCAGCACGAGATTGAGCGCCAGCCCCACCGCCAGCACCGCGAAAGGCAGCGCCAGCACGTGCGGATGAATATCCGCCAGGATGAACGAGAAGTTGGGGAACTCGGTGATCGGCTGGATGGGGTGCGGCGTGCCGTCGAGCTGGCGATCGTGCACCACCCGGCTGTAGCGCCACCCCACGCCATACGTGAAGCTGAAGCGGTCGAACGGCAGCGCGTCGTCGTCCCAGTTGGGCACGCCGTCGCGGTCATCATCCACCGGGGCGCTGATCGTGCCGTTCTCAGTCGTCATGCTGACGGTGCCCGCGCGCCCCTCCACGTCCCAGAAGTCAAAGTACGCCTCATTGACCAGCCCGGAGGCGTACCCCTGGTACGGCAGCTCAACCAGCGCCGTGCCCAGGCTGCCCATCACCGTCAGCATGACCAGCGCCGCCACGCCCGCACCGATCGCCCACCGGGCGCGCGCTGCCGCGCCGCGCGGCGTGCTGCGCACCATGTTGTAGACTACGCTCAACGCCCCGATGCCTGTCAGCGCGAAGGTTGAAGCGATCGCCAGGTTGAAGGCCGTGCCGCTCGTCACACCGGCCAGGTCGGCCAGCGCCGCCACGATCACATACCCGAAGTAGTAGTAGCTGATGGCGTAGCCGCTCAGCCATGCATCCTGCGGCGGGAAGTTCGCGCTCGCCCGGATGCTGTTGAGGAACATCAGCTCCATCGGCTTCTCGGTGCTGCGCATCTCCGGGTTGGCCGCGCGGAACGCCGCCCACCCCACCAGCAGCAGCAGGAATACCGCCTCGGTGGTGAGGATCAGCGCGCGGTGCTGGCGCGCCCAGGTGCGCATCGGCAGCCCATCGCCCTTCGCGCCGCGGAAGAACACGGTCAGCGCCGCCGCCAGCACGATCAGCCACGCCAGCGCGATCCCGCCCGGCGTATTGCGCAGCAAGCCCACGCTGCCCAGGAACCAGAACACGAACCCGGTCAGCATCAGCCCCGCCGCCCGTGCCAATCCATAGCCGCGATCGGGCAGCCCGCTCAGCATCCGGTAGAGCAGCGGCCAGGCCGCCGCCCCCGCCAGCGTGATGAACAGCCACCAGCGCAGTACTTCGCCGCCTTCGCGGACCAACCAGTCGAAGATCAATCCCAGGTTCATCCTATTCCGCGCCCACCAATGAAGCCCGTGCCGCCGCGTCCACTGCCGCGCGCTGCACGCGATACACCACGTCGTGACTGACCATTTCCGCCGGACACAGGCTCACCTCGTCGATCTGCGGCACGATACAGTGTGCCCGGTCATAGACAATCTCCAGCAGGCCGCGCTCTACCATCGTGTCGAACTTCGCCAGCCCGGCTGCCTCCATGATCCGCACCTCGCCGGTTTCGGCATTCCGCACGATGCCGCCGTACAGAATGCGTTCCAGCGTGCCCACCACGATATAGCCGATGTCGTAATGCCGGATCAGCGTGATCGCCCCGGCAATGCCTTCTTCGCCGCCCACCTGGTACAGCGCGGAGATGTTATTCTCGCGGTTGTGCACCAGCCGGTCCATATCTTGCAGGCTGTGCTGCTGAATCTGGTGCCACGACCAGCCCAGGATCGTCGGCAGGCCCGTGTAGATGCTGAGCCGCCCGGCCCACCGGTACTGCTGACCGGGCATCTGCCCCTCGGCAATCACCGGCGTGCCGGTGATCTCATCCTGCAGCCAGCGAATCAGCGCGTAATCATCGCGCAGCGAGAAGCTGATGCCGTTCTCGTTGTGTACCGCCGTCTGCATATAGGCCATGCCGTCCAGCGTGGTCGGCACGTCGGGATCGAAGCGGTCCTTCCACCGGCCCTGAGTCGCCAGCAGCGGGTACAGCGCCGCCGCCGCGATCAGCATCACCAGCCCGACCTGCCAGGCCCCGCGCCACAACCCGGACCAGCGCACCATCGCGCGCAGCATCCAGGCCAGCGCCACGCCGCCCACCACGCTCAGCAGGAACCACACCTGCAGGTAGAACTTGAACACCGTGTTCTGCCGCCCGATGTCGCCATCCAGCACCACCAGTTCCACGCCCAGCGAGATCGCCAGCGCCAGCACGATCAGCGCGTGGGCGGCGCGCACCAGCGGAGCCTGCCCCGGCGCGAAGAACAGCAGCGCGGCCCAGGCCACCAGCGGCACCACCAGCGCCGCCACCGGCACATCGCGCGCGCCCCACACCAGCGATCCCAGCACCACCACGACCAGCCCGCCGCCGATGATGCTCACCGGCACGATCTGCCCGCTCAGATCAGCCACGCGCACCCGCCGCAGCCAGCGCGCCGTCCGCCAGATCAAGAAGGCGATCACAATGAAGATGAACAGCCCATGAATGTACAGGTATGCCCACAGCGGCGTCGTCTCGCGCTCCCAGGGCAGAATGTCCGTGTAGCCGGTGGCGAAATAGCGCGTGAACGGCCACGCCGCCACCATCGAGATCGCCACAAACCCGGCCACCCGCCCGATCCAGGCCGTCAGCACGCGCCGGTCGGCGTGGGCGCGCGCCATGATCACCAGCGCCAGGTAGATCGCGCCCGTCAACACCAGCCCGGCGACGATCCACACCAGGATGCTGCCCGCCGTCAGCGTTGCTTCAATCGGCTTCTCGCCGGGGTTGAGTCCGCGCTCGGCCTGCTGGTTGGCCAGCAGGGTCAGCAGCAGGTGATAGGCCACCCGCAGAAATGCCATCAGCGGCGGCACGATCAGCACGGTCAGCGCCGTCTCGCGGAAGCGCGAAGGCCGCAGCCAGTCGAGCAGCCACGCCGCCAACCGCGATTCGCCCCGCCCGGCGCTGGCACGGCTTGCCTCCAGCCACGCGGCGAAGGTCAACCCGGCCCCGCCCAGCAGCAGGTAAGTGATCCAGTCCCACGAATTGGTGGGGCGCAGCACGCCCACCGCCAGCCCGCCAAGCGCCAGCGCGGCAAAGGCTTCGATCCCGCTGCGCAGCCCCAACCCTGCCCCCATGATCTCGGCCAGCAGCCACAGCAGCACCAGCAGCGTGATCGGGAAGGCCATCATGTGCGCGTGCAGATCGCCATACAGGAAGGTGAAATAGGGCATTTCGGCGATGGCATTCTGCCCTGCCCCGCCCGGCAGTTCGTTGATGATGCGCGTCGGTGCCCAGTACCAGCGGTTGGGCGCGAGTGGAAGCTGCTCGCCGCTGAAGAAATTATCCAGCCCGCCCACGAAGTGCCGGAGTTGCTTCAGCGTGTTGCTGGCATCATACGCCCACTGCTTGAGGATCGGCGGGTGCTCCGTCTTGGCTTTGATATAGGCCTCGGTGCGTTCCTGCGCGCGCAGCGCGAACTTGAACTGGTCATCGCTCGAAGGCTCGCGCCCGGCATTCTGCGCCGCGAAGCGCGCCACTTCCTCATCGTAGAATCCCTGGTAAATATCCCCGCGCCGGGCTTCGACCTGCTCACGCCGGTACTGGTCATAGAGCGCCGGGCGCTCCCAGCCGTCCATCCGGGCGATGGTCGTTACCAACAGGTGAATCTCGCCCAGGTTGCCCAGGATCACCGCCAGCAGTACCGCCAGCAGCCCGGCGGCCCAGGCGCTGCCGCGCGGTGCCCGCGCTTCGCGGATCGGCGCAGCCTGGGGGACCATCCCCGGCTGTGTTCCGTCAGAGTCGTGCGCTGCGCCGCCATCGTGTGTCGCGCCTTCCACCGCGCCCGGCCAGGTAGCCCGCGCCCGCACCCAGTTGTACGCGACGGTGAACACCCCGATTCCCGTCATGGCGAACAGTGTGGGGATGATCAGGTTGTAGGCCAGCGAGGGATTCAGGCCGAGCAGCTTGACCGGCGCGCCTACCACCACGTAGCCGAAGTAGTAGTAATTGATGTAGCCGCCGGAAAACCAGGGATCGAGCGGCGGGAACACCGTCGAGCGCAGCACTGCGTTGAAATACGCGAAGTCCATCGGCTTCTCGCCGCCCAGCGCAAAGTGCCACAGGTCCGGGTTGCCCAGCCGCACGATCAACCCCACCGCGAACAACCCCACTGTCAGCGCTTCGACCGCCAGCAGGTAGCGCCAGTTGGCCCGCAGGTAGGCCACCATCAGCGCGCGCCGCCGCCAGGTCAGCGCCAGGTTGATCGCCGCCAGCGCCAGCAGGATCAGCAGCAGCCCCCCGCGCGACCACAGCCGCAGATCGAGCGTGCCGCCCATCCACGCGATCCACGCCACCACCAGCCAGCCCGCGATCTTGGCCGCCGGATAGCCGCGATCCGGCAGCGCGGGCAGCGCCACAAACAGTAGCGGCCATGCGATCCACCCGGCGATGATCATCAGCAGCCACCAGGTCACGACGGCCAGCGGCTGGCTCTGGTTGAGCGGGTTCGAGCGCGGGAACAGGTCCGCCCAGGTGCCGCCTTCCGTCTGCGCCGCCTGTTTGCCCTCCGGCAGCATCAGCAGAGTCGGCGCTTCGCTGGCGCGTTTTGCGCCCCAGGCGATCACGTTCACCGGCACCGCGTCGGCGATGTAGTTCTGTACCTGCGTGGCAATCGAGCGAATCGATACACCTTCCAGGATGAAGCGCGTGTTCTGCGATGAATACGCTTCCGTCTTGCGGAAGACCAGCACCGCCGGGTGATCGTAAACGTGGAAGGCTTCCTCGGCTTCCCAGTGCTCGTTCACCCAGTCGGGCAGATTGTCGGTGGGCAGCGCCTGGTCGCGGATGGGGATCGGTCCCAGGCGCGGCGGCGACTCGAACGTGCGCACCAGCTCGAACCCCAGCGATCCATCGAATAGCGCCCGGTAATACGCCATCGACATCGGCCAGCGGTAGGGGATACGCGACAGCGAATCGTAGAAACGGTTGCTGGTGATCACGATGTAGTCGGCCTGGTCGAGCGCGTTCTGCATGGCGCGGCGCTTCTGCTCGTTGTCCTCCGCCGACATCCACAGCTTGATCCCCTGGTAATGCGAGCTGTACATCCCCACCGCCATGCAGGTGTAGCTCGAAAGGCCCGAAGGCAGGTCGTCGCGGTAGGTCATGTCATCCGGCAGCGGGCAGGGCGGCCAGGGCACCGGGTCATCCCAGTCGCCCTCCCACGCGATCACCGGGCCGGACGTGTAAATTGGGTCCTGCGCCTCAACCATCAGCGTAGCGAACTGCTGCGCGCCGTCTGCGCCGCTGCGCTGAACCGTCAGCGGCGGGTCAAACGTCAGCGTGCGCGGCAGGCCAAGCGGATCGGCCCCGGCGTAGAAGTCGGCGGTCAGTGTGGCCGAGGGCGTCGCCCCCTCCGGCCCGGTGCGCCCCAGCCGCCGCGTTTCGTCGCCATCGTCGCGCATCACGTCGCCCAGGTGGGGAATCTCCACCGTGCGGATCGTGCCGTCAATTGGGATCGGGAACTGGACCACCACGCTGCTGCCCACTGTCCAGTGGGTTGGCGCTTCGGGGATGTCGTCGCCGTGCCCGGTCAGGATCGGCTGCGACGGGACATTGAACTCTTGCACGAACACGCTGCGATCGACGGCGTTCACCAGCGTCACGCCCACGTGCGCACCGACCAGTTCGCTGCCGTCGATCACGTTGCCCACCGCGATCACCGGCCCGCCCTGGTCCACGTGGATTTCCAGCGTATAGCTGGCCGTGTTCAGCGCCGGGTCGAGGCTGCCGCCCAATATCACCGGCTGCTCCGGCCTCAGCACAAAGGGTCGGCCATACGCCCCTGCCCCGCCGCCCTTCGAGGCCATGCCCAGGTCCTCGCGGATCGTGTCTTCAAACAGCAGCGTCCGCCCTTCTACCGGGTCGATCCGGTACAGGCTGACGCGAATGACTTCCGGCTCTGGGTCCCCACGCGGATCGCTCAAGCGCCGCAGGGTGATGTCGCTGAGCGTGAACTCGCCCTCGATGGTCCACAGCGCCGGGCCGAGCGTCACCGGGTCCACCTTGTCCGCGCGGGTGGAAAAGACCACCGTCTGCCCGTCCGCCAGTTCGACCACATCCGGGGCCGGAGCCACATAACCGCGCCCGATGTTGACCAACTGCCGCGCGCCGTCCTGCCCCTCCACCCACAGGCCAAAATCGCCGGGGATGGTTTCCTGGAACCAGCGCGAAGCCGCTACCCGCGTCAACTGGTGACGGTGAATGTTCTGGAAGGCCAGGCCGTAGATCACCGTCCACCCGGCCACCACGATCAGTAGCGCGCCCGCGCCAAGACGCGCAAACCGCGCGCGCCGTGCCGCTTGCACACGACGTGCGCGTTCCCACAATTCAACCAGCGCCCAGGCCGCCAGCAGCACCAGCATCGGGTAAATCGGCAAAAAGTAGCGCATGGTCGTCACCCAGCGCCCGCCCAGCCAGCCGAATATCACCAGCACCCACACAAACGGCAGCAGGGTCCGCGCCCATCCGGTGCGCCCCAGCGCGATCCGTGCGCCCGCCCAGGCCCAGGCCGCCCACGCCATCAGGCCGAGCGGCAGCCCCAGCCCCCATAGAATGATGTTGCGCAGCGGGAACAGGTAGGGCGCGCGGTTCGCCCACTGGTGATTCGGCGGCGCGTCCCAGTCGCCAGAGGTCAGGTAAGCCGCTTCCGAGGCGTCATCCTGCCAGCCGGGGTTGATGCGCAGCCCAAAAAAGCCCGGCCCCAGGAAGGCGTGCGGCTGCAGCACGCGGAACACCACCAGCGAGACCAGGGCCGCCGCCAGCACGCCCACCAGCGCATGAGTCATCAGCCGGTTGCGGTGGTCGCGCTCCATCCGCCCATCCAGCAGCGCGGGCAGCAGCTTGATCCCGGCCACCAGCACGATGATCCCTGCCAGCGGGGCCATGTTGATTCGGGTCGCCACCGCCGCCCCCAAAGCTGCGCCAAACAGGACGTAATCGGTCAGGTCCACCCGGTCGAATACCACCAGCAGGTTCACACTCGCCAGCAGGAACACAACAGGCAGCGCGTCCAGCCCGCCGATTCCGGTGACCGCGATCAGCGCGAGCTGCATCAAGGCCAGCCACCCCAGCGCCCCGGTGCCCGACAACCAGCCGCCGCTCACGGCCTCGCCAGCGCGCTCGCAGTGCAGCGCCGCCGCCGCCATGTAACCGGCGACCGCCAGCCCGCCCAGCAGCA
>DAOUFU010000065.1:0-5560 GCA_034429275.1 Anaerolineae bacterium
GGCTCCCCTCGAAATAACACCGGATATTGTTAAACAGGTGGGGTACGATACCCTGCGTCACCATCTTGTCCAACAATTCGCATCTTTGTCCCAGGCGGAACGCCTACTGTGGTTACAAAACTTTCTCTTCATCCTGACGCCAGATCTCCGCCTGCTCAATGACAAAATCGCCCAGGTGCGCGCTTACCGGTCATTGGGACAGCGTCGCAATTTCCTGCTGGGCGGTCCATCGGGAATGGGAAAGAGCACCTACCTGGATTGGTACACAGCAAACCACATACCAACGGTTCAGCCTGACCAAAACCATGTGCCTGTCATTAAGATTGACGCGCCGGTCAGCAACCACACCCCCAAACCGTTGTTTCAACGCATCATTTTGGAATGTGGTATGAGCTACTTGCGCAGTGATAATGAAGAAAACCTGTTGATGAAAATGGCCTTGTTCTTTCAGACTTGTGGAACTGAACTGCTCATTGTCGATGAAGTTGAGCATATCCACAGCCCAGGACTAAAACGTCGCCTGCTCGAAGTCTCCAATCTGGTCCCTAACATGCCCATCATCTGTGCCTCATGCCATCCCACCACCTGGGTGGAAGGCGACGCCGAAGTCGCCGGGCGTTGGAATGATTTTTTCGAACTGCGCCAATACACGGGCGACCGGCTGCGCCAATTGTTGGCTTACCTGGAACTCCTGCTGCCGTTTCCCGAACCTTCGGCGCTGGCAGTCCATACTGTCGGGCGAGACAAGCGGCACCAGGCTGATGGTCCGGCGCGCCTGATTGAGCGTTGGACAGGCGGTATCTTACGCGACATCATGATCCTGGTTATGGATGCCAGCACCCGTGCTATTCAGCAGCGGCTGCCCAGACTGACACCTTCGCTGCTTGAGGCAACCTGGAAAGATATTCAGACCCATCAGGTCACTGACTTCCTGAATGTCTTGCATCGTAGGGAGCATGGATCATGACCAATGTCTTGCCTCTTTTCCTTGATGTGTTGCCGGTTCATCCCCAACCTCAACCGTTTGAATCGCTCAACAGCTACATCAAGCGTCTGGCTATCGCCAATGGGATTCGACATATCAACACCTTTTCACACCTTGCCGCGATTCGTGAACCGCGCTTTCTCTTCCGTAACACCCGCTTGCCTTCCTTCGGGCGTCTGGCAACTCTGGCCGGATGTACCGAAGCGCAGATATGGGCCCTAACGTTTTACCATCTGGGCCGGAAGTTCAGTCGGGAGCAAACTCTGGGGCGTTTTCTGGCAGGCAGTGCAGCCCCGCATATCCGCTACTGCCCACACTGCCTGGCTGAGAAAGGATATTATGCGCTGGGGTGGAGTTTCTTGCAGTTGAGTGGTTGTCCGGAACATGGGACGCGGCTGCTAGATGGCTGTGGTCATTGTGGGCAGCCTATAGCGCTGACTGTACCCTCACTGAGTATCACAGATTGCCCCTGGTGTGGTGGCGACCTGCGCCGATGTGTCACTCAATCGCTGACGCCTCTCGAACATCAGGCCTGTCTTCACCGGTGGGACGATCTGGTTTATCTGCTAGTCCCACAACCCTGGGAAGGCCACCCCGGATCAGTCGCAGCTGCCGCCCGTCAGCGGCTCGGTTTTGCGCGTATGAAACAAGGCTGGCTGAGTCAGCAGGTCGCCCAGCGCCTGGAAGTGCGAAAGATGGTGGTCATTGCCATGGACAATGAGCCCCAGACAGGGATGGGAGAAACCTTCCGTGACTATCTGCATTACGCGGATTATCTGGGCGTGACCCTGAGTGATCTGTTCAAGGAAGCCGTTCGAATTGGTTACATTTCCAAAGAACAGTTGTATGAGGACGACTTGCTGGCTCAGACACAACAGACGATTGCCACACTCAAGCAACAAGGCATTCCGGTTACCCAAGAACGTGTGGGCAGCCTGATAGGACGCTTTCCGGCCAACTTGCGACAGTATCCGCGTATTCATGCTCTATTGCGAGAAGAAGCCCTCATACGGGAGGGACGTACTCTGGCACAAGAACAAGCGTTGTATCGGACCGTACAGCAAACTATCGATGAGTTGAAAACGCAGGGTAAACGTATCAGCCGCCGGGCGATTGGATTGAAAGTGGGCTGGTCACCCGCACAAATAAGGAAGTTCTACCCCAGCGTAGATGCGTTGTTGACTGAAGCGGTAGCTGAGTATGTCCGCGAGCAGCCGCAGCGTGAGCGAAGACTTGAGGAACAAGTCCGGCAGGCAGTCGAAGACTTCAAAGCACAAGGGCGAGCCATCACCTATGACGCCATTGCGCAACACGTTGGGATTTCGTCAGGCCAACTCTCCTTACGCCCGCAGCTTCATACGTTCGTCAACGAAACCATACAACAAGTCGAGTGCCACCGCCTGGCAACCTGGGTGATGCGGACCCAGGAAGTTATCGCAGAGTTGAAAGCCCAGGGAAGAATGGTGACCAGACGTACATTGGCCGACGAAGTTGGCATCTATGTGGGCGTCTTTGACCATTATCCGCCACTGAAGGTCCTCTGGGAGGCGTTCGCCCAGGACCAGCGTTGCGCTTATGAAGACGATCTGGTTCTGCGTGTGCAACAAGCGGCACACCAGTTGGAAACGCAGCAGCAGCCGGTTACGCTGCGCGCCATTGAGCGCATCGTGGGTATGGCCCGCGGCACATTAAAACGCTATCCGCGCGTTTATCAGCTCTTTGATGATCTTCATCTTCTTCGACCGCGCGAGCCGCAGGGGTCCTGACCGCCACCGCCAGCAGTAAGCGACTGACCCCAAAAGAAACGGCACACCACAGTGTGCCGTTTCGTCTTGCGATGAGGAAGTGCCTTTAGAAGAGTGGCTCCTCCTCGGTTTCCGGAGCCGGACCGCGCTTGGTGATAATGAAATCTACGCGGCGGGCGGTAATTTCCAGCTGCCCCTGGGGTGAACCGTCTTTGCTGCTCCAGGCGCTGACCCGGAACGACTCGCTGTAGACGGTCACCAGGTCTCCGGCGTCCAGGTGGTCGGCTGCGGCCTGGGCCTGTTTGCCCCAGACAGTCACGCGCACCCAGGCGGTGGTCTTGCGCTCACCGTACCCCTGGTCAATCGCCAGGTTGAAGTTGGCGACTGCTTCGCCGGATTGCGTCGTGCGCAGTTGAGGAGAATTTCCCAAGCGGCCCCGGAAGATGAGTGTTGCAGCAGTCGTAGACATTTGTGATGCTCCTTATGGTGTTGAGTGCCCGTATGGGCTGATACGTTGCCTGTAACTTGCCGAACCGTCACCAGCACGCTGTCACCGCAGGCGCAATTTCGACTGGTGAACGCAGTGGCACCAGCCCGGAAGTCGAAATTGCATAGAAGTCGACGCAGGCGACTTTGACAGCGGGCGCGGTTCGGCAGACTGGCAACCTATGTATCAGCCCAGGGTCGCTCAACATCCTGGAGCAGCAGTCACTGCGGACAACTGACCGGGCCGCTGCGAGGATTCTCGACATAGACGAAACCCGGCAGCGTACCAACCTGATTGACTGCCGGATAGTGAGCCACTACCGCCTGAGATGCCTGACCAGACACTGGCGTAGGCCGGGTAGCAAAGCACTGGTTCGCGTGTATAAGGCAGTGATCTGGTTAGCAGTGCCAGCAGCTATAGGGACAATCATCTCCCGCGTGTTACATGACCATGCGACGCCGGACCAACCCAACGGAACCTTGTGAATCTCAGGAACAGCAACGATGTGTCGTTTTTTCGGTCATGTCGCCATGCTTGGGAAAACACAGAAAAACACAAAAAAGCCACACCCCGTGCAGCCTTTGCGATTCGCTAGGTTTTTTCTCAAGTTACAATGGAATTTCTTTAGATTCTCAAGTTACGCTGGAATTCACACGCTCTGGTCAACCCAGGCGCGCGGGCGCAGCCACTCACCCGTCACCTGCACAAGCGAACCCTTGTGGACGTACTTCTCGACCACGGCCACCAGGCCATTCCAGCAGCTCACGCGCACCCACAGCGTCTGTTCGCCCGAACGGGTCTTGCGATTGACTGCCACCGAAAAGCTCGCGACCTTCTGCTCCCCGACCGTCTTGACTTCAGGCTGACCACCCACGAAACCGACGACCGAGATATTGATGCTGGTACCCATGTTGTTGTCTCCTTGCGCCCTGGGCGCTCTTGTTCCACCGGCTCCATTGCCGATTGGCTGACCTGTCATCAGCAGGGGCGAACAGCCGGGGGTCACCCGCAGGGCGCTGCCTGTTTGCAATGAGCGCAGCGGCACAAGCCCGGCGCAAACAGGCGTAGCGACATCTGCAAGGCAGATGTTGACGCCCGGCGCACCTGCTAGACTGTCAGCCTCCAAATCGGCGTAATGAGCAGCCGGTGGATGCACCGGGCAGCAGGGGACAATGGGAACCCAGAAAATCGGACATCGGATGTGGTCAAGCCGGGACCGGCGTGGAAGCAGCGTTCAAGCGAGTTGGTGTCAGACAATCACTGTCGGGTGTAAGATGCAGAGATGCGCCTGGCTGGAGCCAATGGCCGATCCCGGTTCGCCGCAGGAAACGAGGTGTGAGGATGGCTGCTCCTGGCCTGGAAAGCGATAGTCAGCCCCATGAGTGCCCCCGGTGTCTTGCACGCGAAACGGTGTGGTGAGGAGGCTGACTCATCGGCTGCACGACAGGCGCGCGAGCCACTCTACCGCTGGCGTGTAATACGCGTCAGCGGTTACAATGGACCTATCAACTCATGGAGGAAATGTGATGTCACCCACTCCCAAGAAGTTCAAGCGGCCCGATCAAAAGCCGCTGCCCAAACCCAATGTGGACCTCACCGCTGATGGCGAAATGACCGCCGAGAAAGTCCGGGCGATGTTCTGCAACCCCCTCTATGCGGGAATATCGGCAAATTTCCCGAAGCTGGTTGACGACGAGACCTGGGTCCGGGCTGCCGCGCAGGCGATTCGTGAGCATGGCCCCGAACAGTGGCTGGTCAATCTGGTCTATGTCTTGCGCGAGTCCCTGGGCAGCAGCACGCCCAAAGCAGACGAATAATCTCCCGCCATCCGCTCAAAAAACGAACGGCGGGAGGCTCGCGCCCCCCACCCTCTATCGCGCCGCTGTGCCGATTTGAACCAGTTTTGTGTCGCCCGCCGGTTTCCTCAGCCCGCCCAGGGCCATTGGATCGATCCCCATCACGTCACACAGGTCTTTGGTCAGCAGCGTGCCGCAGACGTGGCAGTAGGCATAACCGGTTGCCGTGTTGTAGCCAAACGACGGGTGCGCATCGCCGTGCCTGTGGTGTTTGGGATACACACACGGCCCGTTCAGCCAGGGTCCCCTGGACTTGTAGCCGTGCGCCAGGAAGAGAGCGGCCAGCGCATCCCCCACGCGCGGATTGAGTTCGCCAGTTGTCTGACGTGGAGAGTGTGAGCGTGTCTTGCGCGGCAAGGTTGCATACTGCGCGAAGTCATCGAGCGAGTACCGCCGCTCCGGGTGGAATTCCAGCAGGCGGCACGGCGCTCCCCCCGCCCGGACTTTGGTGTTACGGGTACCGACCAGCCTCATGCTTTGGGCCGGT
>DAOUFU010000066.1:0-3893 GCA_034429275.1 Anaerolineae bacterium
TATGCAGGGGGGGCTGGAAGAATGGTATCTCGGAACGAGCCAGAACGATGGAGCCATCATCGGGCAGATGATCTTTCGTTTTGCCGATGCAGAGGCCGCCACCGCCTATTTCGACAGCATCCGGCGTGGCGAAGACGCCAATATCGTGGGCGAGATGACCTGGGCATCCCTCTCCGCCGGTATGAAGGCGCTGCCCCTCGCGACCAGTCCCGGCGATGAGGCCCTGCTCTTTGGCGACAAAGCAAACGCAAACTTTTTCCTGGTGGCGCGCTACAACACGGACGTGATGTTCATGAATATTTACACTCAGGACCAGCGGTCATGTGGTCTCACGCCCGGCCCACAGCCGCTAGAATTGCTGGCTAACCAGATCGAGCTGCGGGTGCGTCCCCAATAACCGCGCGCAGAATGACATCACATCGGCAGGGCGGCCAATGCGAGCAGCCCAAAGCCGACCAGCACCGTGCCCGACAGCCGGTTGATCCAGCGCCTGTGGGCCGTAGTGAAGCGCGCTCGCAGCAGCCCGACTCCACTACTCAGCAGCAGCCACCACGCCGCCGATCCGGCGAAGACTCCGGCTACCAATGCCAGCGCCGCGCCCGCCCCGGCAGTGGACTCCGCCAGCCCTGCCCCGGCGAAAATGGCGGTAAATGCCAGGATAGTGGCGGGATTGGTGAGAGTCAGCGCCAGGGTGGAAGAATAGGCACGCAGCAGGCCGCCCCTTGACAAGGCGGCCTGCTCTTCAGGGGCGCGAGCGATTGGCCGGGTGCGCAGGGTGCGCAGGCCCAGCCAGATCAGGAACAGGCCGCCTACCAGCTTCAGCGCCGCCGCCTGATCGACCAGAAAGCCGGAAATAGCAGTCAGGCCCAGGCCCGCGATCAGGCCGTAGATGGCATCGGCGGTAGCCGCGCCCAGGCCGGAAACCAGCCCGTGCGCTCGCCCTTCGGCCAGTGTGCGCCGAATGCACAGCACACCAATGGGACCAACCGGTGCGGCAATCGAAAAGCCGATCACCAGCCCGCGAGCCAGCAGCGAACTATCCACCCTACGGCTCCGAATGTCCGGCATCGCTGCCCAGGATGCGGCTCAGCTCGCGGGCGAGCAGACCGGTACGCTCATCGCGCAGCAGGGGTAACCGGCTGCGCGCGCGGTGGAGCTGGTTGAGAGCGATGGTGTGGACCAGCAGCGCCGGTTCAAAATAGGGGGCCTGCGCCAGGAACTCACCGTTGGGATCGGCGATGCTGCTGCCTCCCCAGAAGTTTAACCCGTCCTCGAAGCCGACGCGGTTGCAGTGGATGACGTAATTGGTGAACAGGCTCGCGTAGGCCCGGTTGACCAGCTCCCCCCAGCGCGCGCTGCTCAGCCGATCCTGCTGGTCGAGTCCGCGCCCAGGGCTGGCGCTGCACAGCAGCAGCACATCGGCCCCATCGAGCCACAACAGGTAGGGCGGCGAGGCGTGCCAGAAGTCCTCGCAGATCAACATGCCCATGCGCCCGAACCGCGTCTCGAACGCGCCCACGTGATCGCCCCAGGCGAAATAGCGCCCTTCATCAAACATGCCGTAGGTGGGCAGGTACACCTTGCGGTGCACGTGGACCACGCTGCCGCCGCTCAGATAGGCCTGGGCGATGAAGAAACGGTGCCGGCGATCTTCTTCCACGAAGCCGACCACCAGGTCCATGTCGTGATCGCGGCTGGCGCGCAGCAAGGGGCCAAAAGTAGGATCATCGGCAGTCGGGTGCGCGGCGACTTCGGTCGCCAGGTCTTGCAGGTTGTACCCCGTCAGCGAGAGTTCGGGGAAGACCAGCAGTGTAACATGCTGGCTGGCCGCCTGTTTGATCAGGTCGAGATGAGCTTTCAGGTTGGCGGCTTTGTCGCCAAGTTTGGGATGGGTCTGCGCCAGCCCCAGAGTGATCTTCATACCTTGAATTTCTCCACATGAATGGTTTGGCCCGGTGTGGGTGGAGCACTCCGCCGGAGCGACTGCCGATCGGCCAGCCACAGCCCACATCCGATCAGGGTGCAGGCGAGCAGCAGCCCCAGGTCATACACCTGGTCGGCGCGCCGGTCAAGCAAGCGGCCCGCCGGGTCCGCCCGGAAAAACCCCAGCAGCGCCATGCCCAGCCCGGTCAGCGCCAGGATGGGCCACAGCCGCAGCCCGGCCAGCCATCCGCGCCAGGTCAACAGCCCGGCCAACACCAGCAGCAGCCCGGCCAGCACCAGGCCGCCCAGTGCCAGATCGAGCCGGGGCGCGATGCTGCCGAAGATATCCGGCAGTTCCTCGACCATCCAGCCGGGCCAATCGGCCAGGGTGCGCACTTCTGCGCCATAGGCACAGCCGTTGTGGCGGCAAGCCAACCAGCCTGCGCCCACTCCCAACGGCCAGGCCAGCGCCGCCGCATCGGTCCAGGCGCGCCATTCGGCCCCGCTCAGGCCGCGCAGCCGCCCCGCGATCAGCGCTGCCAGCAGGCCGCCGACTGCGGCTCCGTGCCAGGCTAGCCCGCCTGCGCCCAGGTCGGTGATCGCGTCGGGGAAATCGCCATAGGTCGCCCACTGTTCGGCCACATAAAGCAGCCGCGCGCCGATCACCCCACCGACCACCGCCGCCCGCCCACCATCGCGCCAACGCGCCAGCCGCGCCGGATCGTAGCGCATGGCGCACACGGCCAGCACCACCAGCGCCAGCGCTGCGCCGCCCATGATCCACGCCGCGAACGAGTGTATTTCAACCGGGCCGAGGTCGATCACCACCGGGTTCATACCTGCCCCTCGTGCCAGATGCACACGGTCCACGCACAAACGTTAAAGCGAATCGGCAGGACTGTCAATAGCGCACCCATCACCAGCCAGCGGCGGGTGTCGGCGGAACGTCAGGCCCGAGTCAGCTTTTGGCGCACCACCTGCTATAATTTGTGCGTAACAAGT
Organism: Anaerolineae bacterium; assembly: GCA_034429275.1. Classification (GTDB taxonomy): domain Bacteria; phylum Chloroflexota; class Anaerolineae; order Aggregatilineales; family Aggregatilineaceae; genus DAOUFU01. Next base: position 2,926 of record DAOUFU010000066.1, read on the forward strand.
AGCAAAGGCATTAGCAGGTCGCGTAGGGCCTGAAGGTTCGTCTGCGCAAGGACTGAGGACAAGGAGCATTGGCTATGATTAGTATGGTGTTGAGCATCATCGCATTTGCCGGGCTGGTGATCGCCGGTTTCGGTGTTTTTGTGATCGCCCAGAACATCTCTCGCCGCGAACCGGCGCGCCTGGGCGTGCTGATCACGGTCGTGGGCATCGTGATCGCCGCGCTGTTCTTCATTATGGGGGCCGGTGTCATCGAAGTGCAGGCCAACGAAGTCGGCGTGGTCTTCAATGTGTTGAACGGCAAGCTCTCCGATGAGCCGCTGCGTGCCGGGATGCACATCATTATCCCCGGCATTCAGGAAGTGACGATCTATTCTATCGCCCAGCAGGAATACACTATGGCGGCGGCCATCACCGAAGGGGCGGTGCGCGGTGAAGACGCGGTCGAAGCGCTGACGGCGGACGGCCAGAAGGTGCTGCTCGATGTAACCGTGATCTACCGCATTAGCCCGGTCAATGCCAACGAAGTTCACCTGAAATGGCAGGACCGCTACCAGAACGGCCTGATCCGCCCGACTTTGCGCGCCCTGACGCGCGAAGTGCTGGGCCAGTATGACGTGCAGGAAATCTACGGCGCAAAACGTACTGAACTGGCCACCAACATCAAAGAGCAGGCTCAGAGCCGCCTGGCGCGTGATGGGTTTGAAGTGATCGATGTGTTGGTGCGCAACATCCAGTTCTCGGAAGAATACATCAACTCCATCGAGCAGAAGCAGGTCGCCCAACAGCAGGCATTGGAAGCCGAGTTCCGCGTGCAGCAGCGCGAACAGGAAGCCGAGCAGCAGCGTGCCCTGGCGCGTGGCCAGGCCGATGCCGTCAAGATCAGGGCCGAAGGCGAGGCCGAAGCACTGCGCCTGATCAACGAGCAGCTCGCGCAGAATCCGCTGCTGCTCCAGTGGCGCTACATCGAA
>DAOUFU010000067.1:0-9887 GCA_034429275.1 Anaerolineae bacterium
AACAGCAGCGGCAATAGCGTGGACTTCACCACCGGCACCTTCGCCGTCGGCGCAGGCAATCAGATCGCCATCACCGTCACCGGCACGGCGGTCAGCGCGGGCGCCGACATCAACAACACGGCTGCTATCGCCGCGCCCGCTGGAGTGACCGACCCGACGCCCGGCAACAACTCGTCCACCGCCACCATCACCATCGGCATCTCCGCCGACCTGAGCATCACCAAGACCGCCGGAGCGGCCAGCGTCGTCCTCGGCGCCACGGTCACCTACCCCCTCACGGCCTCCAACGCCGGCCCCAATGCCGACACCGGCGCCGCCGTGCCCGCCAGCGTCCCGGCGGCGCTCACCGGCGTGACCTGGACCTGCTCCGGCGCGGGCGGCGGCACCTGCAGCGCATCCGGCAGCGGCAGCATCAATGACACGGTGAACCTGCCGGTGGGCAGCTCGGTGACCTACACCGTCTCTGCCACCGTGGACCCGGCGGCGACCGGCACCCTGGCCAACACCGCTGCCGTCGCCGTGCCGACCGGCATCACCGACCCGGACTCCACCAACAACAGCGCCACCGATACCGACAGCCTGACCCCGCAGGCCGACCTGAGCATCACCAAGACGGACGGCGTGAGCAGCGTCGTACCTGGCAGCAGCGTGACCTACACCCTCACCGCCTCGAACGCCGGCCCCAACGCCGTCACCGGCGCGACCGTGACCGACAGCTTCCCGGCGGCGCTCACCGGCGTGACCTGGACCTGCTCCGGCGCGGGCGGCGGCACCTGCAGCGCATCCGGCAGCGGCAGCATCAATGACACGGTGAACCTGCCGGTGGGCGGCTCGGTGACCTACACCGCCTCTGCCACCGTGGACCCGGCGGCGACCGGCACCCTGGCTAACACCGCCACCGTCGCCGTGCCAACCGGCATCACCGACCCGGATTCCACCAACAACAGCGCCACCGATACGGACACCGTGCTTCAAAACGGCTCCATCGGCGACCTGGTATGGGACGATCTGGATGGGGATGGCATCCTGGATACCGGCGAACCCGGTATCGCAGGCGTAACCCTCTTCATCGACACCAACGGCAACAACGGATTTGACGCAGGTGAGCCATCTGCCGTCACCGACAGCAACGGCAGCTATATCATCACCGGGCTGGCAGCAGGAACCTATACCGTCACGCTCGATGTCAGTACCCTTCCAGCAGGTTATGGGATGACGATGTCTCCAACGCGGATTGTGGTGCTCGCTTCGGGCGAGATCTACTCTGATGCCGATTTTGGCGCGCAACTGCTGCCCGTCCCCACTCCGATCATCCACAGCACCAAAACGGTACAGCTCACCGGAGACGCCAACGGCAACAATGCAGTAGATGCGGGCGATACGCTGACGTATACCGTCACCATCACCAACAGCGGAACCGCCCCGGCAACAGCACTGGTCTTCACCGATACGCCAGACGCCAACACCCGGTTGATCGTCGGCTCGGTCACGGCATCTGTGCCCGCGGTGATCACCCAGGACAGCGCGGTAACCGTACAAATCGCGTCGCTAGATGCTGCGACATCTGTCACCATAGAATTCCAGGTCTCGGTCAACTCGCCGATCCCGGCTGGAGTCACGCAACTAGCCAATCAAGGGGCAATCAATGGGGCAAATATTCCACAGGGTGTCACGGATGATCCGCGAACGTCGCCTGTGGATGATCCGACTGTGATCGCCGTTGCACCGCCCGTGCCCGGCACTGAACCGACTGCCGTACCGGCGGATCAGCCGCCTGTCGTGCCCGGCCTGCTGGTGTTCGACCCGGCGCTGAGCAAAGTGGGCTTCTTGCAAGAGGGCGGATTGGGGCTGCCGGGTGAAAAACTGACCTGGGAATTCACAATCACCAATGTGGGGGCGGCGGCGGGCACCGATGTTGTCATCACCGATACCATCGTCCCCGAGCTGAGGGTTGACGGTGCCGCTACGGAGACCGGCACGTACACCATCAGCGGGCAAACCGTGACCTTCAACATTCCGGTCTTGAATCCGGGACAGGCGGTCAAAGCTTACATCTACACGACCGTGCTGCAGAGTCCACTTGACGTCAACAATACGGTGGCGCTCAGCGGCCTTGGGCCGAATTCGGTCGCTGTGACACGCAGCGCACAGGCACGGGTGATCGGGGTCTCGACGCTGCCCAACACGGGCTACGCGCTCGCTGAAGAAAGCGAACCGAAACCGTCACATAGACCACTGTGGATCGCAGCCGGGCTTTTGGGCGGCATATTGCTGAGTCTCGGTATGATCACGAGGCGACTGCGCACGAGATAGCGCAGAGACATGAACTGATCCCGGTGCAGGTCACGCTGCCGGGCTGCATTCCGTCGTCACTGGCGGCATGAGACACTGAGATCGCGCCGGGGTTGCCCGGCAGGGCTTGCTGGCCTTGCCCAAAACCCCGGCATGATACATCCCCCACCTTCCCCGGTTCCCGGCCTGAGTGATGTGCCCGGCAGGCGTGCTCCATGCTCTCTATCACGTCGATCGAGTGACTATCCGCGCTTGATTTGTGCTCTCGTGGAAGGTAAACTACATTCGTCTTTACGAATATAGAAAATGTCACCATGCCGTTTTACAATGAACTCGCCACACGCTTCAAGGCGCTGGCACGCCCGGCCCGGCATAAGGCAGAGGAACTGACTCATTGGTTGTGGGAAACCGGCGGTTCGTCAAGCAAATCTTCCTACTGTTGATGGTGGACCGCACAAAGACTGCCGGGATATGTCAGCCTGGTTGTTACCTTTAGTACAGTAGCCGGGTACTTTTTTAGCGTGGCATAGGCCACGTTTTAGACCCATTGAGACGACTCGAAAGAGGTCAAGGCATATGGCGACTCCTTCCAAATCGCCCACCGTTCGCCGGAAGACGGCGTGGACGACTCCTCAATCCCTCATCACTCTGGGGCTGCTGGCCTTCCTTGCCGTGAGTGTATTGGCGATCGTCGCCAAAGAATTGGGCGGGCGATCACCCGCTGAAGACTCAGAAGCAGCCAAAGCAGCAAGCACGATGACGGATGGGGTCATGGTGTATTACTTCCATGGCAATGTGCGCTGCACAGACTGCCAGCTCATTGAAGCTTATACCGGCGAGGCAGTCGAGGCATTTTTCCCTGACGAACTGGCCAATGGACGCCTGGCATTCCAGGTGATCAATTACGACACGCCGGGGGCGCAACACTTCATCGCAGATTACCAGCTTGTTTCACCTTCGGTGGTGCTGGTGCGCTATGACAACGGGGCACAGGTGGACTGGTATAACTTGAGCGGCGTGTGGCGGCTGGTGCGCAGCAAATCCGACTTTCTCACCTATATCCGCCAGCAGACGGAAACCATGCTCCAGGGAGTGTCTTGATGGAAGAGTGGATTCTGGCGCTGACATCAGCCTTCTGGTTGGGCATTCTGACTTCGATCAGCCCTTGCCCGCTGGCCACCAACATCGCGGCCATTTCGTTTGTCGGGCGGCGAGTAGACAGTCCGCGCAAGGTTTTGATCTCCGGGCTGCTTTATACCGCCGGGCGGATGTTCACCTATATGGTGCTCGGAATGGTGCTGGTCGCAAGCCTACTCTCTGCGCCGTCTCTGTCTCACACCTTGCAGAAATACATGAACCTGGCGCTCGGCCCCTTGCTGATCGTGGTCGGCATGGAGCTTCTGGAGCTGATCACGTGTTCGCTTCCTGGAACGGGTATCGGCCAGGGATTGAGAGCGCGCGTTGAAACCATGGATGTATGGGGCGCGGGACTGCTCGGCATCCTGTTCGCGCTTTCGTTTTGCCCCACTTCTGCCGCGCTGTTTTTCGGCAGTGTGCTGCCTCTGGCCGTGAAATGGGAATCCGGGCTGGTGATGCCCGGCGTCTATGGGGTTGCCACCGGGCTGCCGGTAATGCTTTTTGCCGGGCTGCTCGCCGCCGGTGCCCACCGGGTCACCCAGGCCTACAACCGGGTGATGGCCTTCGAATGGTGGGCGCGCATGATCACGGGCGTTCTGTTTATCATCGTCGGCATCTACTACTGCCTGAGGTATATCTATGGCGCATCAATCTTCTGATGACACACATAACCGGGGATGTGACCCATGCTGACCGTTAAAATCCTGGGGACCGGCTGCCCCAACTGCCGCACTCTGGAGGCGGAAACCCGCCTCGCGCTCGACATGATGGACCCACCCATTCCTTATGACCTGGTGAAAGTGACCGATTTTCTGGACATCGCGAGTTATGGCGTCCTGAGCATTCCTGCGCTCATCATGAACGACAAGTTGCTGAGCGCCGGGCGCATCCCCAAACGGGCGCAAATTGCACAATGGGCGCTCGAAATGAGCAATTCCCAGGCCGATTGATCTTACCTGTCTATCGAACCATTCAGGAGAGCAAACCACTCATGACCACTCAAGCCACATCCAAACCGGTCGCCCAGGCGGGCGCGGTCTTCCGGCGGCTCTCGCTGCTGGATCGCTTCCTGCCGCTGTGGATCTTCCTGGCGATGGCCGCCGGGGTGATCCTGGGCGCGATCTTCCCCGATATTCAGGACACCTTCGATTCGCTGCGCATCGACACCGTGTCGTTCCCCATCGCCATTGGGCTGCTGTGGATGATGTACCCGGTGCTGGCGAAGGTGAAATATGAGGAACTGGGCAATCTGCGCGGACAGGGACGCCTGTTTGGGGTGTCGATCCTGCAGAACTGGATCATCGGCCCGGCGTTGATGTTTGTGCTGGCCTGGCTGTTCCTCTCCGATCATCCTGAATACCGCACCGGCTTGATTATTGTGGGGCTGGCGCGCTGCATCGCCATGGTGCTGATCTGGAACATGCTGGCGGGGGGCAACAACGAAGACTGCGCTGTGCTGGTGGCGCTCAATTCGGTCTTCCAGATCGTCATGTACAGCCCGCTCGCCTATTTCTACCTCAAGCTGCTGCCGGGCTGGTTCGGTGCAGACACGGCGGAAGTGGGCGTGACCATGTGGGATATCGCCAAGAGCGTGCTGATCTTCCTGGGCATTCCGCTGCTGGCGGGCATCATCACCCGGTTCGCGCTGATCCGTCAGCGCGGGCGCGAATGGTACGACGGCGAATTCGCGCCACGCCTGGGCCGCACCGCGCTGATCGGCCTGCTGTTCACGGTGGTGGTGATGTTCAGTATGCAGGGCGAGAAGATCGTCGATAACCCGGTGGATGTGCTGCGCATCTCGATCCCGCTGCTGGTCTACTTCGCGGTGATGTTCGCCATCAGCTTCTACATCTCGCACCGGGTCGGCTTCCGCTACGATGAGTCGGCGACCCTGTCGTTCACCGCGGCCAGCAACAACTTTGAGCTGGCGATTGCAGTGGCGGTGGGTGCGTTTGGCATCGCCTCCGGTGAGGCGCTGGCGACGGTGGTCGGGCCGCTGATCGAGGTGCCGGTGCTGATCGGGCTGGTCTATGTGGCGCTGTGGCTGGGCCGCCGCTATTACCGCGGCGATCCTTCGGTGCCATCTGCGAGCACGGCTGCTCCCGCTTCTGGGGATTAGCAGGCAGTCAGTCGCATTTGACCGATAAACCCCACTCCCAGCGTTCGCTCAAAGTGGGGTTTTTGATCTCCGCTCACCAGCACGCGCCCGCAACGTCCGGCGATCCGTGCCGCCGCACTCTGGCGCGCTTTTACCTCGGAATTTTGACGTCGCCGCCCAAAAGTGCGAAAATGTTGGCGACGAAACGAAAGCGATGAGGCTCGCTGGCGTCGGCTCAAGCTGACCGAAATGTCTTCGATACAGGGACTGATAGCCTCTACCGGCACATCGCGTGCAAAGGTAGAGGCTTTTTTGCGCCCGGCTGGCAGAGGGATTGTTGTGGCCGGTCCTGAGTTGTCCCGGTGACCGGGCAGGTTCACCGGCCAGCAGGTGTTCCCGAAGCTCGTCGTATCTTGTACCATTGGGATGGACTCAGCAAAGCGGTCTTGGGGTGAGGCAACACGTGGAAAATTTCTTGCTCATCGGATTGGGTGGATTCGTCGGGGCGAACGTGCGGTACTGGGTATCGGGATGGGCAGCAGACCGCCTGGGACAGATCTTCCCCTGGGGAACCATGGTGGTTAACGTGAGCGGCTCTTGCTTGCTCGCCATGTTCTACGGGTGGTCGGCGAATCATCTCTCGCTTGACCCACGGGTGAGGTTGATGATCGCGGTAGGGTTTTTCGGGGCGTATACCACCTTTTCGACATATTCCAACGAGACGGTCGGGTTGATGCAAAACGGCGATTGGATCGGCATGGCGACCAATATTCTGGGCACAAACCTGTTATGCATTGCAGGGGCCTGGATCGGGCTGATGCTCGGCAGGCAGTTGTAGGAACGCCGAAGCACGCGAGGAGGAACGGCAATGCCACTATCATCAGGGCCGGGCAAACGGCTGGTCATTTATATCGGGGAGAGCGATTCCTGGCGCGGGCGTTCTCTTTATCTGAGTATTCTGGAAACTCTGCGCAAAAGCGGCATGGCCGGGGCGACGGTGACGCGCGGCCATGCCGGGTTTGGCGCGCACAGCCGGATTCATACCTGGCAGATCGAGCGTCTTTCGATGGATTTGCCGATGATCATCACGGTCATCGATACGGCTGAGAACGTTGAGCGAGCGTTGGACCTGGTGAAGCCGATGGTGCGCGAGGGGCTGATCACGGTAGAGGACGTGGAAATCGTCAAATACACTCACCGCTATCTCCAACCCCTGCCCGCCGACCGCCCTGTGTCGGAAATCATGACGCGCGATCTCACCACCGTGATGCCCGATACACCGGCGGTGCGCGTGTCGGAGCTGCTGCTGGGCAAGCTGTTCAAAGCCGTGCCCGTCGTGGATGAGAAACGACACGTGGTGGGCATCATCACCGAAGACGACCTGCTCGAACGCGCGGGGATGCCCGCCCGGCTGACCGTCGCCGGGCGGCTGGAGAGGGATGATCTCCGCGAGTTCTTCGCGCAGGTGAGCCAGGACAAAACCGCCCGCGATATCATGACCAGCCCGGTTCACACCGTGCGAGCGACCGATGCGCTGGGCCATGTGGCACAGCAGATGGTCGAACAAAATCGCACACGCTTTCCGGTGGTCGATGCCGAGGATCGGCTGGTGGGCATGGTCAGCCGCCTGGATATGCTGCGGGCAGTGGCGGGCGGCGGCACCGGTGAACAGGAACAGGCTCCCGCGCCCCAGTCGGGCCAGACTCTCGGCGAGATCATGACGCCGGGGCTGCCAGCAGTGCACATCAACGATGACCTGATCGACGTTTTGCAGCAGATGCTCAAGGGCAACATCCGGTACGTGGTGGTCCTGGATGAAGAGCAGCGCGCGGCAGGCGTGATCACAGAAGGCGACCTGGTGGCGCGCGTGGCCCCGGTGGTGCGGCGCAGTATGCTGCGCGCCATCGCCAACCGGGTGATGGGCACCGGGCTGATGCGGGGCTATGCCCTGGCGCGCGACATCATGTCCGAGCATGTGCTGACCGCCTCGCAGGACACCAGCATCTCCGACGCCATCGCGCTGATGCTGCGCGAAGGGCGCAAACGGATCGTGGTGGTGGATGAGAACGAATGCCCGGTCGGGATCGTGGACCGGCAGACATTGTTAGCCGCCAGCATGGGGCATTGACCTGCAACCCCGAACACCAGGCCATTCGCCTTTTTCCCCGATTCGGCTGAGCCGCGGTGGTATGCTGCGTCCAGGCATGGGCCGATGCGCCTGCCTGCCCACCGGTCAGTTGGCGGGTGGGCGGCGCGCGCCCTGTTCCACCAGGACCAGCATCACCGGCAGCCGGCCACCGGGGCGCTCTACCCGCGTCAATTCGGTATGGGGCTGAGGGAGTTCCGAGAGGTTGATATAGGCCAGGTTCTCCCCCACCACCAGCACCGAACCCTCTGCCGCCGACTGCTCCACGAGCGCCATCAGTTCATCCTGGCTGGTGCCATCCCAGCGGATGGTGGGGCACATCACAGGGACCGGATACGCGGCGTATCGCAGGGTGAGGCAGTTGGCGACCAGGCCGATCACAGGCTGCGACGGCCTCTCGGCGCGGAGGCGATGCCCGATTTCGGTCACGCCATAACCCGCCGAGTCGTACATGATGTACTCGCCGCGATCATCGCGGTAGAGAGCGAGGTTGTGCGGAGAATACCAGGCATCGACCAGGAATGGACGAAATACAAACAGCAGCCACAGGCCCAGCCCCAGGTAAATCACAGGAGTCCAGCGAGGCCTACGGTACAGCAGCAGCTCGAAACCTGCGACGGCGGGCAGGATGATCCAGGGCACATGACCGAGCACGCGGCGGGAATTGACACCGGTGCCAAACATGAGCGAGCCGCCGCCGATCATGCCCAGCATCAACAGGGCGAACAGCGCGCTGCGGGGCTTGAAGCGAAACCAGACGATTCCACCGGCAATGGCGACGATCACAAAGGGCAGGCCCAGGTAGGCCGTATCCACGCGCCAGACCAGTTCGATATTCTGCCAGGTGCGCTCCCACAGGCTGTCATTCACTCCCCCGACAAGCTGAGAGCGCAGGCCGAGATAGTCGTAGTTCTTCCAGCGCAGAAAAGCCAGAAACGGCCCCCACAGCGCGCCGAATACGCCGTAGGTGATGGCCGCCAGCCGGAGACGCTCTCGCCAGTCGATGCTGCGAGCCAGCAGCACCGCCACCAGCGGCAGCGGCAGCCAGACCAGCCCGGTCACTTTGGCGAGCAGGACAACCGTCAGCGCGAATCCCAGCGCGGCGGCAGCCTTCCGCGAGGGGTGCCGGGTGAGATGCCAGGCCAGCAGAACCATCGGCAGGCCGGTGGCGTTGAGCATGGTATCGGCGACCGAGATTCGCTCGTAAAACAGCAGGTAAGGGGCCGTAGTCCACACGATCGCCGCGAGGAATCCCGCGCGGGCAGAGATCATCCGGCGCGCCAGCGCATAAAAGGCCGAGACGCCGAGCAGGCTGGCGATCACCATACCGGCGCGCGCCACCCAGCCTGCCGCCGGAAGATAGGGACCGAGAAAGGCATTGTACCACACATGCAACAGCCGCCCGTTCGCTACAGCGATCCCCAAAACATGGCCTTCGCGCGTTTGTTGGGCCGAGTCGATGAAAATGCTTTCGTCGATGAAGAGGGGCAGCCGGTCCAGGTTGTGCAGCCGGATTGCCAGGAACACCAACAGCAGAATCACAACGCCGAACAGATTCCTTCGAGCGGTTGGAGATACCGGGGCTTTTGTCGTGCTCATGAATGGGCCATCCTGCCTGCCATCATCAGGGGAATGGCTCAATTGGAGCGGAAATCGTCTCATCGCGCAAATGGCGAGCGATACGCTCTTCGTGCCACGACCATCGCCGCTGATGGATCAAAGAACCGCGCAGCAGGTCGAGAGCAGGGCCAGGATATGGGGCGCTAGGGCACGACTTCGCGCACAACATCCACAAAAGTCTGGCCAAACGTCCGCAGGCGGACCGGAAACTGCTCGCGGGCCTGGGCTTCCAGCGCGAGGTCCGGGCCTGGCGCGCTCTCATCCCACACCCCGCGCAGGCAGGCTGCCAATGCCTCCGGCGAGTCGGGCGGGAAAAATACCGACTGCGGCGGATTCTGCTCGCGGTGTACCGGAATATCGGACAGGATCATCCGCTTGCCGATGGATTTGGTTTCCTCGACTGTGCTGCTCCACCCCTCAAAAAACGACGGCTGCAGCACGGCGATCGACTGGCGAATCAGGGCGAAAACCCCCTCGTGCGAGACCATGCCCAGGATTCTGAACCGGTCTTGCAGTCCCATTTCGGCCAGCAAGGGGAGCACTGTCTGCGGGAAAGAGAGAGGATCGCGGTAATCGTGGGTGTTGCCCGTGCAG
>DAOUFU010000068.1:0-26520 GCA_034429275.1 Anaerolineae bacterium
CCGTGCGGCCTGTCGGACCGGCTCGCCGCTCCGACAGCAAACACCCCGCTCGCGCCCAGCGGAGGTGGCCACTTCGGGGTGTTCCGGTCACTGCGTGACCGCTTCGTGGGCATTCCGCCCATAGATCAAAAAACCAATGTCCCGGTTGTCATGCTGATCGGATCATGCCCGGCTAGAACAGTGTTGGCAAATCGGACATACGCTTTCGCTCTGGACAGAACATACCGTGAGGTGCATGTGCTGGTTGGATTCGTCAAGGGTATACGTTTGACCTTCAAACTGCTCAATGTCAGTCAGAAGAAAATCGGCAAACACGGGCCATAACTGCATCATAAATACGGTCCCTATGCTACAGTCTGTTTTCTCGTATCACCAAAAGCGCGGGTGAACCAATTTACTTGCGATCATGACATTGTCTCCGGCATTCTCACCGTGCTGTTCCTGATGGGCGGACCTGAATTTGCTGTTCCTGGTATCAGGCGCTGTTTCAGGCATGTTGACGCCGCCCGTTCCCTCGATTGACCATCCCGACTTCCGAAATTGACCATCGCGACTTCCGAAATTGACCATCCCAAGTTCCGAAATTGACCATGACTTGACGCCTGCTGCCTGGTAGGCTTGATCCATTCGCCGATCCGGTGAAAGGAGTCCGTTATGACACCCCCACCATCATCCGGTTTGTGTTGGACAAGCTGCTGTGGAGCCGGACGTCATGTCTTCCGTCATCTGTGAAGTCAATCTTTCCCCCCACGATACGTATGTGTTGGCGCGCGCGATGGTCGGGCTGGAGTGGCACGACCTGCCGTGCAGCCCGCTGACCCGCCTGATCCTGTCCCATGTCGATCTATCCAGCCCGGATGACCTGGCCGCGCTGCGCCGGTTTCTTGGGCCGGAAGGCCTGCGCGCCGTTCTCCGTGTGGACCCTGAGATCCCGCTGCCGGAGGACAGCCACGCGCGTTTTGTGCTGCTCATGCCGGAGCCGGACTACGCAGAGCGTATCGCCATGCGCGACACGACCATGCTGCATGACCTGGGGGAGAGCGAAGAAGCCCGCCTGGAGATGCGCATCCTCAAGCTGCTGGCGTCCAATGCCAACGGTCTGTCAGTACGCGACATCTACCGCGCGCTGCGCTCGCCGCGCAAGCCGGTGCTGGAAGCGCTCAAGGCACTGGAGCAGGATGGGCAGGTCGAACAGCACTACGCGCGCAGCGGGCAGCACGGCCCCAAAGCGGAGTGTTACCGGCTGGTCGGGCTAGAGGGTCCGTGACAGGTTGACGAACCTGTCAACCTGTCACCGGGCGTGACAGGTTCCTTTTGGGCAGGCTGAAGCGGGACGTCCGATAGGGGCTACATCCGGGGGTTTTGCGGTGAATGAAGTGGCGACATCCCATATCTGGGGGCAAGCTGTGAGCCGGTTGGGTCTGTGCCGAACGTGTCACGGCAGGTTGACAGGTTCACGAACCTGTCAACCTGTCTCATGTCATTTGCCGGTGACACATTCGTATGAGGGGGGTCGATGATGGACGTGGATACCCGGACTCTCAAGGCGCGGGTTGACCTGCGGCGTATCGTCGAGCAGGTCCTGGGGCCGGCCCCCATGCGCGGCGGAAGCGCGCTGCTGTGGCGCTGCCCGTTCCACCACGAGCGCAAGGGGTACAGCCTGGCGGTGTGGGCGGATGGATTCCGCTGCTTCGGCAAGTGTCAGGTCAGCGGCGATGTCTTCGACTGGCTGGGGCATGAGCTGCGCCGGGTGCGTGAGCTTCAGATGAATCAGATGCAGGCAGTCCAATGGGTGACAGTATGAGCAAAACCACAAAAACCATCATCTACTGCCCGCCCGAACCAGCGGCGCTGGAAAAAGCGGCAGCGCTGTTGTCTGAGCGGCTGGGCCGTGACAGTGAATTCGAGGAGGGTTTCGGCGGCCTCTTAAAGGCCATCGCCAAAGCCTATGCCCACCATCTGAGCCGTGAACACAGCGTTGGAGAACTTGACAGTGACTATAAAACAGAGTAGGCTACACGAAATGCAAGTGAGTGCCGAGGTGTTGGCAGCACCCCGGCACTCTGGACGATGCACTAGTCGAGGTAGCGCACCGACCGCGTCAGACTCTAACCTGTCTGGTGGTGGATCGCTACTGATTCGTATCTATCCGCTGGACAACCAAGGAGTCTGATCATGGCCCGCAAGAAGATTTCTCCGCCTGCTGAACGCACTGTTGCCCTGTGTTACGTCCGCCAATCCTTCACCCGTGATGAAACCGACAAGGACAGCCCAGAGCGTCAGCGCGCCAATATTGAGCGCGTCTGCCAGGAGAACAACTGGACCCCAGAGTGGTATGAAGACACCGAAGGGCACAAATCCGCCCGCACCGTCAAGAACCGCCCCGGTTGGCTGGCCCTGGAACAACGCCTGGGTGATCCCGATGTGGTGGCGTTGGTCGGCAACGACCTGGCGCGCCTGCACCGCAAAGGCTGGCGCGGCGGTGACCTCATCGACCGCCTGGAACGGCACAATGTCTCGTTGGTGCTAGCCGCGCCGAACCGGCAGGTCGATACCTCAACCCCGATGGGCCGTATCTTCATCCAGTTCGCCGCCATTTTCGACGAGTACTACAGCGAGGACATCGCGGCAAGAGCGCGCGACAGCGTGCGTTACCGGAAGAACAAAGGCGTGACAATAGGTATGCCGCCCTTTGGCACGGTACGCGATGAGAGGGGGTATCTGATCCCCTCACCCGAAGGGGCGTGGTTGATGACCGATGGCCACTTTGTGGACGGAGACTATTCCGACACGCCGCCGGAGGGAGCCCTGGTCTGGCGCAGCTATTACGAGTGCGCTGGGTACATGCTGGCGCTGTATGCCGATGCCGATATCGGGGCGGAGAAGATTGCCTACAAGCTGAATGAGGAAGGCTGGCCGTTTCGTGACCGGAAGAACGAGCCGCGTGCGGTCAAGCGGGACGATGTGCGACGCGTGCTGGCGAACTGGATTGAGTACGCCGGGGTCGTGCTGGACAAGAAGGCGAAAGATCGACCGGCTTACAGCGAACCGGCCTTTGATGATCTGGGCATCATGGAGGACCGGGCAGTGTACCCGGTCAAGCTGCTGCGTAAAGTAGCCAACCTGCGCAAGCAGCGCTCTTTCGTACCGGTTGACAACGGCGTGAAAACCACCGACTACCCCTATCCGCTGTCAGGGCTGATTCGCTGTGCTCACTGCGGGCGGTTGGCACGTGAGCAGGACAACCCGAAGTTGATCACCCGCATGGGCGGCACGAATATGAACGGCACGCTGCGTTACCGGCACCAGGCCGGAGTATCCTGCGGCTGCACCAACAAATCCGTCCCATGTGATGTGTTTCATGAGGACTTTGGGCGGCTGATTAGCTTGTTAACCATCGACGAGGAAGGGCAGGGACAGCTGTTTGAGCTGGCCATGCATCTTGATATGGCCAACCGCGCCGGGCAGGAGGGCGAAGACCCAGAAGTTGAGCGGCAGAAGGCCATTGCGTTGGCCAGGCGTAAGCTCGATGCGGCCATTCACCTGTATTCGGAGGGATTGATTGACCAGGGTGAGTTCGTCCGGCGGCGTGAGGCGCTGGAGCTTGAGATTGCACACTGGGAATCATGGACGACGGAAACAGAGAAGATGGCGCTGGAGTTGGCGCTATGCATCGAAGCGGTAGACAAGCTGCACTTCATCTGGCAAAACAGCAACGACGAGGACCGACAGGGCTTTGTGCGCAACCTGTTTGAGTGGGTGGAGTACGATCTGGACGCGAGGCGGATCACGAATTTCCGACTCAAGCCGTGGGCGGACCGTTTTATGGTGCTGCGTGGTGCACTGTATGAAGAGGAAAAACGGGCCGAAAATGGCGATTCTGAGGGAGAAAAAGAACTTGCTTCGCCCTCTCAAGAGGTGAAGCAAGCTGTGCCCCATAGGGGACTCGAACCCCTGTTTCCGCCTTGAGAGGGCGATGTCCTGGGCCGCTAGACGAATGGGGCTGACACGTCCAGCATTGTACCAGCCCCAATCTCGCTCGTCAAGGGACCCTGCGCCGCGTGGCGTGCCGCGCGCGGCTGGTCACCGGGCATCAGGCTGTGATTCATCAGCCAATCCTCCGCTAGAACGACACCTCACCCCAATGGACTGATCTCGGTTTGGCAGTCACTGATGTCGTTACAGGCACGGAGTTGCCCATGATTTGCTGGATTGAGGTAGCCTGGGGCAGCTCGCGGCGGCAGCGACTGGTTTGTCGCCTCGGCTATGCACAGTCTATCGGCTTTGAACTCGCTGCCCGAAAATACAGGCCAGAGGTGCCTCTGGCCTGTCTCACGACGCGTCACGATTGGCGCGAATTACTCCCCATCCCGTGACCGTTCCCTGCTAGAACATTCCCACAATTTTCCCTGTTTCCAGGTCGATATCGATATTCATGAACGCCGGTGTGGTAGGCAAACCGGGCATGGTGCTCATAGTGCCAATCAAGGGGTATACGAACCCGGCCCCAACGCTGGCGCGCACTTCGCGTACCGGTATCGTGAAGCCCTTCGGCACACCTTTCAAGTTCGGGTCGTGGCTCAGGCTCAGGTGCGTTTTGGCCATGCAGATCGGCAGATTTCCGAATCCGGCGGCTTCGTACTGCGCGATCTGGCGCTCGGCGGTTGGCTCGTAGGTCACACCGTCTGCGCCATATACTTCCCTGGCGATGATTTCGATCTTTTCTTTGATGGGCCGGTCCAGTGGATACAGAAATCTGAACTGGCTCGGCTTTTCGGACACAGCGATTACCGCTTCGGCGAGTTCTACCGCACCTCGCCCCCCCAGCGCCCAATGGTCAGCCATCGCCACCGCTTCGGCTCCGGCCCCATGAGCGATATCCCGAACAAGAGCGATCTCCGCTGGGGTATCCGTCGCAAACCGGTTAATGGCGACTACCACCGGCACACCAAACTTACGCGCGATGCCGATATGGTGGGCCAGGTTGCCCAGACCCGCTTCCAGCAGCGCCAGGTTTTCCGAAGTGTAATCTTCGTGCAGCGGTGCGCCGGGCGATACCTTCGGCCCGCCTCCATGCATCTTCAGGGCGCGGATGGTTGCCACCAGCACGACCACATTGGGCACCAGGCCGGAATAGCGGCACTTGATATTGAAGAATTTTTCCATCCCAATATCAGCGCCGAATCCGCTCTCGGTCACCACATAATCGGCCAATCGAAGGGCGATCTGGTCGGCGATGATGCTGCTGTTTCCGTGGGCGATATTGGCAAACGGGCCGGCATGGACAAAAGTGGGCTGTCCTTCCAGGGTTTGCATCAGGTTCGGCATGATCGCATCTTTCAGCAGCACCGCGACCGCGCCTGCCACCCCCAGTTTTTCCAGCGTGACCGGATACCCGTCACGGCTGTATCCGATCACCACGCGCCCGACCCGCTGGCGCAGATCGGCCAGCCCGGTCGTCAGCGCCAAAATGGCCATCAACTCGCTGGCAACTGTAATATCAAATCCGGTTCGCCGGGGAAAAATCGGGCTGGGCGATCCGTCTTGCAGCGTATCATCGCCATAGCCGATCTGAATCTGGCGCAACGAACGGTCACACACGTCCACGACGCGGTTCCAGGTGATGGTCTCCGGGTCGATATCGAGGCGGGTTAGCCCTCGGCTTTTCAGCCCGGCATCACTCTGGCGGCTTTCGTGATACATGCGCGTGTCGATGGCGGCGGCCACCAGGTTGTGAGCGACTCCAATAGCGTGAATATCGCCCGTCAGGTGCAGGTTAAACTCTTCCATCGGGATCACCTGGCTGTAACCGCCGCCTGCCGCGCCGCCCTTAATGCCAAAAGTTGGTCCCATACTGGGCTGGCGAATACACGCAACCACGTTTTTGCCGAGCAGCCCCAGTGCCTGGGTCAGGCCGATGGTGGTGGTGGTTTTGCCTTCGCCAAGCGGTGTGGGCGTGATCGCAGTTACGTCGATATATCGCCCCTGTGGGCGATCGGCGAGCCGTTTTAACACGTCGGGGTGCACTTTGGCCTTGTAGCGACCAAAAAGATCGAGATCGTCTTCACCCAACCCCAGTTTTTCGGCGATCTCTAGAATGGGCCGCACATCCGCAGCCTGGGCAATCTCAATGTCACTCGGAATGCTCATTGTCGGATTCTCCAAAATACTAATCTTTATGTTTACAAAGGGGAACTTGCGGGAATGGCCTCGGCGGTATGCCGAAGAAGAGGCTCGCTGGCGGGCAGAGGCGGGAGTCGATGAGCAGCGAAAAACGTGAGATGCCCGGCGCGAACGGCGGACCGCAGCAGTCCACCGTCCCAGGCCAAAGTCATGTTGAACGCAGAATGTCCGCTGTAGCAATCAGTAGTTCAAGCACACGCTCGGCCACGTCTATCGTAGTCGGACCAAGCCCGCAGCTTGGGGTGAGCAAGCTACCCGCTGACAGGTCCCGATGCGATATCTGAACCCCGCGCCGGCCAGCTTTTTCTTCGATCAGCGCGAATCCTTGCCGCAAGCGTGCAGCCAGCTCGAGCGGGGTCATGTCCATCGCTTGCTCTGTATTGGGGACAATGCCCCAGGCGATCGTGCCGCCGCGATCCAAAAACGCGCGAAGTTCCGCGGGATACAGCGCCAGGGTATCCAGAAAGCCGTACGCATCCAGGTTGAGTACATCAACATGGGTGGCCATCAATACCGACCAATCGGTGTTGGCGCAGCAGTGGACCCCTGCCAGACTGCCCGCAGCGTGAATGGCGTCGAACACTTCGTTCAACATGGTCACTACCTGATCACGCTCCAGGCTGACATATGCCGAACCAAACGAAGCCATGTAGGGCTCGTCAACGAAGATCAGGGTATTGGGCCGCACCGTCTGCAAATGGTTGATCTGCCAGCGCGCGTTCATTTGCACATTTTTGACGATTACATCGGCCAACAGTTCGTCATACAGGCTCGCCCGGCCATTCTGGTCGGTAACGGTCAGGCCAAAACTCACCGGGCCGATAACCTGCCCTTTGGCCCATACGCCGGGGACTTCGGCCAGGGCGTGCAGCAACGCATGGAATCCTGCGGCGTATTCCTCGCTGAGCGAAAAGGCCTCCACATCATCCTGGAGATAGGCCGAATAAAAAACCTCCGCCACAACCAGAATCTCTTCGTTCACTTCAAACATGATTTTTTGACGCACAGGATCCACCGTCAGCGCGGGCAGGGCGGCGGAAAACTGCGTATACATGTTTTCGTAAAACGTCCGCCGTGGCAACTGCGGCCAGACCGGGATATCCAGCGCCCCAGCCAGTCGCCGCGACAGGGCATGGGCGTCTGGGTGAGGAAAACTGCCCACCATAGTGGTAGAATAATCCCGGAATGTGCTCATCGGTGAGTCCCCTGACTCCGTGTCATTATCCCATTTTAGTGCCCAACTGCCGCTG
This sequence comes from Anaerolineae bacterium, assembly GCA_034429275.1. GTDB lineage: Bacteria > Chloroflexota > Anaerolineae > Aggregatilineales > Aggregatilineaceae > DAOUFU01. The sequence continues at coordinate 7,434 of DAOUFU010000068.1, forward strand.
GACAAAGGCAGAGGTGACTATTGATATATTTCGTGGGGACGGATTGCACTTGTTCCTTTTTTCACGATGCTGTATACAGGGATAAGGAGAAATATTGATACTGTTTGATGCTTTTTGAAACTTTATATAGAGTATTAAACAATCGCGATCTTTCCGACACGTTTTACCTTAAACTAAAGACCCACTTATCTCCTCAAAGGAGGGTCGATGGATGCAACGTTACGTTTTACACCTCCCTTCTCTCTATGGTGACCATCATGTAATTGAGGTCCGGCGCATCCTATCAGGGATACCCGGAATCGTGAATGTGTTCGCCAGTAGCGCTTTTCATAGTGTCGAATTTACTTTTGACCCCGCTGTGATCGATGCAGCCTCTATCATTTCCACGCTTGCCGAAGCCGGCTATTCGGACCAGTTTGTGGTTCCCACTGAGACACGAGTCTCCGCACATTCCGAGGGTAGCATGAAATCGTCCTTCCGTCATTCGATCGCCTATCGTCAGGTTGGCAGCACCATTAGTTTCGCTCAGAACACCAGTTACCTTGGCCGTCCGTTGTGGCCCTGCCCAGGCATGGGGGTCATCAAAGGGAAAATTCCCGAAGAAGATATAGGCGATGACTAAGACAAAACGAACCCCAGACGAGTTTTCCGCTGATCCTGCGGCCCAGGAAATGCTGGCCCGTGCCGAGAAACTTGGCCTTCCCACCGCATTTACTCGGGCAGACGAACTGGCTCCCTGCAACATTGGTTCCGCTGGCATGTGCTGCAAATTGTGCGGCATGGGACCCTGCCGTCTCACTAAAGAGGGGCAGACCGGCATCTGCGGGGCCACCATCGACACCATTCAGGCCCGCAATCTCATTCGCGCCATCGCTGCCGGGGCAGCTGCACACTCCGACCACGGGCGGGACATGGCGTTTACGCTGAAGGCGGTCGCCAACGGCCAGACCGAGGGTTACGTCATCCGCGATGTCGCCAAACTGCGCACCATCGCCCAGTTATACGGAATCCCCATTGAAGGCCGCGCTCCCGAAGAAATCGCTAACGACCTGGCCGACCTGTATATTGCTCAATTCGGCCAGCAAAAAGGCCAGGTCGCCCCAATCGCCCGCGCGCCGGAAAAACGCCGTGAGCGCTGGCAGCAGGTCAATGTCATCCCGCGCGGTGTAGACCGCGAAGTCGTCGAAGCCCTGCACCGCACCCATATCGGCGACGATCAAGACCCGACTCATATCCTGGAACACGCGGTGCGTACCGCCTTGGCCGACGGCTGGGGCGGGAGCCTGATCGCCACCGATATTTCCGATATTCTTTTTGGTACGCCTGCTCCGCTCTATGGACAGGCCAACCTTGGCGTCTTGCGCAAGGATATGGTCAATGTGGTCGTGCACGGTCATGAACCCACCTTGAGCGAAATGCTGGTGGCTGCTTCCCAAGACCCTGAGATCATTGCTTACGCGCGCGCCGCCGGAGCCGGTGGGATCAATCTGGCCGGGATTTGCTGCACCGCCAACGAAATCCTGATGCGCCAGGGAATCCCTGCTGCCGGAAACTTCTTGCAGCAGGAATTAGCCATTCTGACCGGCGCAGTTGAAGCGATGGTGGTGGATGTTCAATGTGTGATGCAGGCGTTGGTGGCGCTGGCCGAGAACTTCCACACTCTGGTGATTACCACATCACCCAAGGTGAAAATCAAGGGCGCGACTCACATCGAGTTCGACGAACACCGTGCACTCACCATCGCCAAACAAATTTTGAAACAGGCGATCGACAATTTCCACAACCGGGGTGAGATCCAGATTCCGGACGTGCGCGAAGACCTTATCCCCGGCTTTTCGCACGAATATATCAACTATATGTTAGGCGGCAGCTACCGCGCCTCGTTCCGCCCGCTCAATGACGCCATCATGGCCGGTCGAATTCGCGGCGTGGCGGCAGTAGTGGGCTGCAACAATCCGCGCAGCCGTCATGATCACCTGCACACATACGTGACCAGGGAGCTTCTCAAGCGAGATGTCCTGGTGGTCGAAACCGGCTGCGGAGCCATCGCCAGCGCCAAGCTGGGGCTGCTGCTCGGCGAAGCCGGGCTGAACCAGGTTGGGCCGGGCTTGCGCGAAATCTGCGAGGCCGTGGGTATTCCGCCCGTGCTGCACATGGGATCGTGTGTGGACAATTCGCGAATCCTTACCGTGCTGACCCAGATGGTGAACGAAGGCGGCCTGGGTGACGACATCGACCAGGTACCCGCTGTTGGCCTGGCTCCCGAATGGATGAGCGAAAAAGCCCTTTCCATCGCCACCTACTGCGTCGCATCTGGCGTATACGTCATTTTCGGCGGGGCGTCTCCGGTGAGCGGAATGCCCGATCGCGTCTCCGACAGCGACATCGTTTTGCGCTATATCAGCGCCGGGTGGGAATCTCTGTATGGGGGCAAGCTGGAATTCGTCGCCGACCCCGACGAGATGATCCGACGCACACTGGATCACATCGATCGGAAACGTGCGGCACTGGGTCTGCCTGCCTATGACCCGGCTCGTTTCGGGCGCAGCGGGGATGCGCGAATCCGTGAATTGGAATCCCTCCCGCTGGAAAACCGCCATGCGGCCCTGTACGGTTCACCGGGTAAATAGGAGAAACGTCCATGTCTCGCTATATCGCCACCCGCGCCATTCGCGGCGCGAATGCGTTGGTTACTGAGGCGGAGTTGATGCTCGGCCAGGCGCTGGCCGAAAAAGGACCGGATACGCCGGTCCAGTTCCCCAACACCGCGTATTATCTCCCGGTGATCCTGGGTATGACCGGCCACGAAGTGCAGACTCTCGGCCAGCTCGGCCCTGTGCTTGAGCATGCACGTTCCCTGCTGCACCCGGTCCCGTCCGAAGCGCGCTGGACGCCTTACCTGGGGGAGACCCTCGACAGCGGCATGGCGACCTTGCTGGCCGCCGAAACCATCGAAGCGATCCGCTTTGCTTATGGTCTTCAGCCAGAGCCTCTGGAGCAGTTCAAACAGGCTGGGGGCGCCGGGACGAGCTTCACCAGCCCGGATAACGGGCAGGGCGGTAAGCTAAACGGACACCTTAATGGGCCGATCGACGACATTCAGCTTCGTTCCTGGGGCATCCAGCTGGTAGATGGCCGGATGCCGGGGTTTGCGGCGATTGTCGGCGCGGCGAAATCCAACGAGGTCGCTGTAAAAATCATCCGCGAGCTGCAAAAACGCAACATCCTGTGTTTCCTCTCTGGCAATGTCAACGGCAGAAGCATCATCCACCAGTTGTTGGAAGAAGGTGTCGAGCTGGGTTACGACACCTACACCGTGCCGTTCGGTACCGATACCATCAGCGCGATTTACGCACTGGGGTTCGCGGTACGCTCGGCGCTCACGTTCGGCGGGCTAAAAGGCGGCATGGCGCGCGAAATCTTGCTCTATAACAAGGAGCGCGTTTTCGCGTTTGTGCTGGCCCTGGGAGAAGTGGACGACCTGAAATATGCAGCGGCGGCAGGAGCCATCAACTTTGGCTTCCCGGTGATCGCCGATACCGTCATCCCAGAAATCCTGCCCACCGGGGTGACCACCTACGAACACGTGGTCAGTATGCCCTTTCTCGAAATCGAGGGCGCGGACGACCTGGAACGCGCCGAACGCCTCGTGCAAAAATGCATCGAGGTGCGCGGAGTCAAAGTGAGCGTCGCCAATGTGCCGGTGCCGGTGCCCTACGGATCCGCGTTTGAGGGCGAAGTCGTGCGCAAAGCCGATATGCGGGTGGAGTTCGGCGGCAAGTATGCTCGCTGTTTTGAATACCTGTTTATGACCGATCTCGATGAGATTGTCGATGGCAAGATTGAGGTAGTGGGGCCGGGCTATGAACATATCGAGCCGCAGGGCCACATGGACCTGGGGATCGTGGTTCAGGTCGCCGGGCGGCAGATGCAGAAAGATTTCGAGCCGGTGCTCGAACGCCAGATTCACTACTTCATCAACGGCGCATCTGGCATCCAGCATATTGGTCAGCGTGATATCGCCTGGATTCGCATTTCTACGGCTGCCGCCGATAAGGGATTCACCCTGGAGCACTTCGGCAAGATCCTGCACGCCCGCTTGCACGCCGATTTTGGTGCGATCGTGGATAAAGTCCAGGTCACGATCTACACCGATCCAACGCGGCTGCCGGTGTGGTTGGAGCGCGCGCGCGAAGCCTACGCCTATCGCAACCGCCGCCTGGCCGACTTGACCGATACTGCCGTGGACGAGTTCTATAGCTGTACGTTGTGCCAGTCCTTCGCGCCGGACCATGTGTGCATCGTCAGTCCGGAGCGGCTGGGGTTGTGCGGCGCTTACAACTGGCTCGACTGCAAAGCGTCGTTCAGCATTAACCCCACTGGGCCAAACCAGCCGATCAAACTTGGCGCGGCCATCGATCCGGTCAAGGGATACTGGCCGGGCATCAATTCCTACGCAGTGCGCGCTTCGCACGGCTCGGTGAGTGAAGTTGCCATGTATTCGATCATGGAAAATCCCATGACGGCCTGCGGCTGTTTTGAATGTATCGTGATGTTGATCCCCGAAGCCAACGGTGTGATGGTTGTCAGCCGCGAGGACACCAGCATGACTCCCGCTGGAATGACGTTCAGCACCCTGGCTGGGATGGCTGGCGGTGGCCTGCAAACGCCCGGCGTGATGGGGGTCGGCAAGTTCTACCTGGTCAGCCCCAAGTTCATCTATGCCGACGGCGGTTTTAAGCGCGTGGTATGGATGAGTAGTGTTTTGAAGGAGAGTATGGCAGAAGAGCTTCAACGCGTGGCCGAGCGTGAAGGAGATCCAGACCTGATCAACAGGATCGCCGACGAGCGCCAGGTGACCACGGTCGATGAGCTGCTGGCCTGGCTGGAGGAACATAATCACCCGGCCTTGTTGATGGCCCCAATTTTCTAAACGGAGCAAGGGGTAGAGATGGCGAGTGAGATCAAGCTGGTGCGTGACCTGATGACTGTCGGGGTGCCGACCTGTGCGTCCGATACGCCGGTCATGGATATCGCTCGCTTGCTCCTGGAACATGATCTGGAAGCTGTAGTCGTGTTGGATGCTGAGGGACATGCGGTTGGCATGGTTGGCCGCGAGGAGTTGGCGCGAGCATTTGCCCGCGCTGCCACGCGCGACGACTGCAATCACCTGCTCGCTGAAGCGGTGATGTCGGAGCATGTCCCCCAGGTTCCGCCGGATATCCCACTCGCAGCAGCGATCCAGATCATGCTGGACCAGCGGGTACGTGTCGTTTTTTTGATGCACCACGCCGAAGGAATCCAGTATCCCGCAGCGATGCTGTCGTTTAACCATATTCTGCGCTTCCTGGTGGCAAACCCGGAAGACCTGCGCAATCTGGGTATCAAGGCGGATCGGGAACCCCCACTGGCCGCGTTCATCCGGCGGCGCGACGATGCCCGGCGGCAGAACTTGTCGCCCGGCGATCGGTCGAGTAGTGAATGAAGGAGACAGGAGATGGGTCACGTATCGGTGATGGGACCTTATCGTCTCACCAAAGATGAGATTGCCGCCGTGGTAGCAGAAAAATCGCCGGGCAGTTTTGTGCTCGGCCACCTGCTGCCGGACAACACTTTCGTCCCCCGGCTGGTAGGCCGGTCCGATTCCGATATACGCCAGGAACTGGAATTGCAGGCACAGTTGGCCCCGGCGCTAGATGCCTTCACGTTTTGTTATGCCGACAGCCCGCACCTGGCCTTTGAACAAGAGTGTCGTGATTTTCACACCTGTGCTGAGTGCGACGCGCTGGAAAGCCCTCGCCATCCGACGCGACCCAGTCATACCCACTGGTTGTGCCCGGTGTGTGGCGAAGAGTTTTTAAAACTGAAATAACCCTGGCTGAGCATTCTTCTTTGGCTGACGGAAGGAGAATCTGATGGGCGTGGAAATTCCACGAGATTCATGGTCTGGTTCGGTTCGTGTGGTCACTCTTGGCGCAACTGCCGCCGACCACGGCACGCGCGCCCGCACTGTGACGGTTGGTGGGGCGCGCACGCTGCCCTTTTTGCATTTTGAACAACCTACCCTCAACACACCGGTGATCGCCGCCGAAATCACCAGCAGCCGTCCGGCAGATTGGTCACCGCTGCTTCTGGCTGCCTGGGGCGAGGCGATAGACAGCCCGGCTGCCTGGGCGCGAGCCGCTGAAGTCGCCGGGGTCGATCTGTTGGTGCTGAGTCTGCGCCCCACCCAGGCCGACGGCTCCCCAATGACGCCCGAAGCGGCGGTAGCAATCACCCAGTCCGTGTTGAGCGCCAGCGGGCTGCCGCTGCTGGTGTATGGCCCCGGCCAGGCTGACCTGGACAATGCCTTGTTGGTCCCGGTCGCCGAAGCCACCAAGGGTGAGCGGATTGGATTGGGCATCTGTGAGGACAAGAATTACCGCACAATCGTTGCAGCGGCGCTGGCCAACGATCATCGGGTAGTCGCGCGCTCCCCGATGGATGTAAACCTTGCCAAGCAGCTCAACATCCTGATCACGGACATGGGACTGCCGCTGGATCGTATCCTGATGGATCCCACCACCGGCGCGCTTGGGTACGGGATCGAATATGGCTATTCGGTGATGGAACGCCTGCGTCTGGCGGCCCTGCAAGGCGACGCGATGACACAGCTCCCGATGATTGTCATGCCGGGCTTTGAGGCCTGGAAGACTAAAGAAGCCAAAGTGGGCGATGGTGTGCCCGCCAGTTGGGGCGACTGGCAGGAACGCGCCATCCTGTGGGAAACGCTCACCGCGGTGACCCTGCTCGAATCGGGGGCCGATATTGTCGTGTTGCGGCATCCTGAAAGCTTCCGGCGCATTCGCGCGGCGATCGATGCGTTGATGGCTGTCGCGGCCCAGGTATAAAGGTCAGGGGGATTCTATGGCACTCTCAGGTATTCAGATTTACAAGCTGCTGCCACAAACCAACTGCAAGGATTGTGGGTATCCAACCTGCCTGGCCTTCGCCATGAAACTTGCCGCCAAGCAGGCGGAGCTTTCAGCCTGCCCACATGTCAGCGCCGAGGCCCAGGCTCAACTCGCCGAGGCCGCCGAACCGCCGATCCGGCTGATCACACTGCGAGCGGATGGCCACGAACTGCAAGTCGGCAACGAAACTGTACTGTTTCGTCACGAGAAGCGCTTCTTCAACCGACCGGGATTGTTCATCCGTGTCACGGATAGCGAACCGGTAGAGTCAGTCCGGGAACGCGTGGCAGCGGCGGAACGTTACACGGTGACTTATGTGGGCATGAGCATGACGCTGGACGGCTTCGCCGTTGAATCGCTCACCGGCAATGATGAGGCTTTTGCGGCCACCATTTCTGCCGTGCGAGAGGTGACCCGTCGTCCGTTGATCCTGATCAGCGAGGACCCGCGGGTCATGGCTGTGGGCCTGGCGGCGCTGCCCGGTGAAAAACCGCTGATCTGTGGCGCAACAGCAGCGAATGTGCAGGCGATGGTCGAGCTGGCAAAGAAGCACGAGGCCCCGCTGGTAGTCAGGGGGAACTCGCTAGACGAACTGGCCGAACTGACCTCGCAGATCAAAGAGGCTGGGGTGGCCGACCTGGTGCTCGACCCGTCAGTTCGCCAGATGGGGCAATGGTTGGCCCTCAGTTCGCAAATCCGGCGGCTGGCGCTCAAGCACAACTTCCGCCCGCTGGGGTATCCGGTGATCGCCTTTCCGGGAATCGGCAGTGACCCGGCTTTTGAACCCATCCTGGCCGCACAGGCTATCGCCAAATACAGCGGGTTGGTGGTGCTGAACACCTTCGCGCCCGAAATCGCATACCCGCTGCTGGTGCTGCGCGAAAACATCTACACCGATCCGCAAAAACCCATCCAGGTGCAGCCCGGTGTCTATGAGATCAACAACCCGACACCGGAATCCCCCGTGCTGGTGACCACCAACTTCAGCATCACGTACTTCAGCGTCGCCAACGAAGTCGAGGGGTCCGGCCTGCCCGCCTGGCTGGTCGTCGCTGACGCCGAGGGGATGAGTGTGCTCACCGCCTGGGCCGCCGGAAAATTCGATGCAGAACGAATCGCCAAGGCCATCAAGGAATATCGGCTGGCGGAAAAAGTGACCCGCAAGCGCCTGGTGCTGCCGGGCCATGTCGCCGTGCTTTCAGGCGAAGTTGAAGAAGAACTGCCCGATTGGGAAATCCGTGTTGGGCCGCGCGAAGCCGTAGACTTGCCGAGCTTTATCAGAAACGCCCTGTGAAAACCAGGTGAAGGCAGCCTATGCAAAAACGGCATATTGTCACGTTTTTGGGGACACGGACGGTTAATGTCCCCACCGGAACACTGCTGACAGAGGCGGCGGTACTGGCCGGGCAGGAAATTACCCAGCCATGCGGCGGTCAGGGGCGTTGTGGACGCTGTGTGGTGAAAGTGCTGCTCGGAAACGTTCGCCGCCGCAGCACCATGCGCCTGTCGCCGGAAGACGTGACTGAAGGTTATGCGCTGGCCTGCCAATCTGTCATCGAGGGTAACGTTACCGTCAGCGTTCCCACGCAAGAAAGGATTCAGCGCCGCCTCACCACCGATCGAATGGCAACCGGGGTACAGCTTCCCCCAGGATACGATCCGGCGGTATCTCAACCCCTGCGACGCCTGAATCTTACGCTTCAACCGCCCACGATGGACGATCAGATCGACGATTGGAACCGGCTGCAAACCGCCCTGCGTGGACAAACGGGAGCGGACGATTTTCAAATCCCGCTGAGTATGCTGCGCTACCTGGGGCATTGCCTGCGCCAGGATGACTGGCGGATCACGGCCCTGGTGGAAATGGACACCTGGGATCGTCCGCACGGCCCGCCGCGCGTGGTGAAGCTGTGGCCGGGCCACCTGGAGCCGGAAGCTCCGCTGTGGGGCGTGGCCATCGACATCGGCACGACCACCGTCAGCCTGTGGCTGGTTGACCTGCAAACCGGACAGGTGAAAGTCCAGCTCGCCGAATATAACGGGCAGATTGCCCGCGGTGAGGATGTGATTTCGCGCATCATCTATGCGAGCCGGTCCGAGGGCGATGCCGAGCTGCGCGACCTGGTGCTGAACACCATCAACAGCCTGATCACAGCGGGATGTGAGCGTGTTGAGGCCGACCCGCGTGATATCGTTAAGGCCACGGTAGTCGGCAACAGCACCATGATCCACCTGCTGCTTGACCTGCCTGCCGAAACGATCCGCCTATCGCCATTTGTCACCAGCATCAATCACCTGCCCACCTTGCCCGCTCGTGATGTGGGGCTGGATATCTGGCCCGAGGCGACAGTGGACTGCTTGCCCGGTGTCGCCAGTTACGTCGGGTCGGATATCAGCGCCGGGGTGCTCGCCTCCGGCCTGACTGCGCTCGCACCCATCGCCCTGTTTTTGGACATCGGCACAAACGGCGAGATGGTCCTGGGCAACCAGGACTGGCTGGTTGCTTGTGCCTGTTCGGCAGGTCCGGCCTTCGAGGGGGCGGGCGTGCTTCATGGAATGCGTGCCACCTCCGGCGCGATCGAAGAGGTCTGGATCAATCACAGCAGCTACGAACCCACCTTCCGGGTAATCGGTGGGGGCAAACCGCGCGGCCTGTGCGGCAGCGGCCTGATCTCGCTGCTGGCTGAGGCATTTATCACCAATGTGATTGACCGCAGCGCTCATGTGAATGTGAACCTCCCCACCGACCGCACGCGCATCGGCGTACATGGGCCGGAATATGTCATCGCGTGGGCCGAGGAAACCGATATCGGTCGCGACATCGTGATCACCGACGTGGACCTGGACAACCTGCTGCGCGCCAAAGCGGCCATTTACGCCGGGTTTAGCGTGCTGGTCGGCAGTGTCGGTGTGCCGCTGGAAGCGGTCGAGCAGGTTCTCATCGGCGGCGCGTTTGGGCAGTATTTGAATATCGAAAAGGCAATTCAAATCGGATTACTGCCGGATATGCCCTGGGACAGCTTCCATTTTTTGGGCAACACTTCCGTGCAGGGCGCATACCTGGCGCTCATCGACCGCCATGCGCGGGATCGCATTCGCGAGATAGCGAACCGCATGACCTATATCGAGCTTTCTGCTGATAACCGGTTTTACGATGCGTTTACTTCCGCGCTGTTCCTGCCCCATACCGAGCTATCCCGTTTTCCCACGGTGCAGGCAGCTATGATGACTTGAAGGAAAACGGCACATGTACATCATTGGCGAAAAAATCCACATCATTTCCGAGGCGGTCAAGCTGGCACTGCAAGAACGTAACGCTCGCTTTTTTCAGGACCTGGCCGTGCGCCAGGTCGAAGCTGGGGCCCAGGCCCTGGATATCAACCTGGGTCCGCGCAAGAAAGACGGGATGGAAGTGTTCCCCTGGATCACCGAAGTGCTCGAAGCGGTGACGGATGTGCCGCTGTGCTTCGATAGCACGAACATCGACGGCATCGAGGCCGGGCTGAAGAAGGTGACCAAAGCTCAGCCGATCATCAACTCGACCTCAGCCGAGCCGGAGCGTCTGGAACGCGTACCCCTGGTCGCCAAGCAGTACGATACCCGGCTGATCGCCTTGACCATGGGGCAGAGCGGCATTCCGGTCAGCGCTGACGAGCGTGTGAATATCGCCATCGAGAAGCTGATCCCCCGGATGCTGGAAATCGACTATCCCATTCCCAATCTGATTATCGACCCCCTGGTGTTGACGGTTTCCGGCTGCCAGGAATACTGCCCGGAGTTAATCGAGGCAATTCGCACCCTGCAAGTCGTGTGGGACCCGCCGCCGATGATCTCGGTCGGGTTATCCAATGTGTCCAATAACGTCCCGCGCGAAATCCGCCCCCTGGTCAACCGCACCTACTGCGCCATGCTGATGGGGGCAGGGCTGCGCATGATGATCGCCGATCCCACCGACCAAAAACAGAATGAGGTGATTCGCATCATCGAAACGCGCGACGACAGCACCCCGGTAGCGCGCCTGTATCTCAAACTTCACGACCGGATCGCCTCGATGGAACGGCCTTCCATCGAGGACGTGGATACCAGTGACCCGGAGCAGGTGGAAATCTGGAAGACGACCCAGATTTTGTTGAATCAGGTAATCTATGCCGACTCGTACCTGCAGCAAGAATCAACGGCTTAGGACACGCGCAGGCGTTGGAGCCGATAGGAGAGTGATCCATGCCCGGTTTTACCCCTGGACGCCGCTGGCAGCCGCCATATTACCCGTTTAAGCGCGTGCCGCCGGGCCAGCGATTGTTGGCGATGGTCGAGCGCTGGGTCAAAGGCCCGCTGTTTGGCTGCCGGATGTGTGGCAACTGCCTGCTGCAAGAGACGGCATTCATCTGCCCGATGGAATGCTGCAAAGGCGTGCGCAACGGCCCCTGTGGCGGTTCGACCGCCGAACACTGTTATGTCGATCCTACCCGGCCCTGTATCTGGTACCACATCTACGATCGCGCCTTTCGGATGGGGCGTCAGGAAAAACTGCTCGAAGTGCTGCCCCCGCTCGACTGGGATCGGGTCGGTACGGAAACGTGGGGTGACGTGTGGCGTCAGGTGCGCAAGGTTGGGGTCCGCAAAGTAGCCCGCGGGATGCTCTGGCGCGATCCCGCCGTCCGCCCCCGCAACTGGGATTCCATATTCCTACCGATTCGCCAGCCCGATTGGTGGCAGGGAGACGCCGAATATCACCCGCCTGCCTATGACGAGCCAATCTCGAACCTGGAACGCCGACTGCGCGCCGGGGAATTCGTGGTCACGGCGGAGGTCGCACCGCCCATGAGTACGGCCACCGGCCAGCTCTGCCGCAACATCGACATGGTCAAGCCATACGTGGCAGCGGTCAACTTCACCGATAACCCCTCGGCGTCCTGCCGCATGTCCAGCCTGGCATGCAGCGCTATGGCCATCCAGCACGGCGTCGAGCCGGTGATGCAGATTGCCGCGCGCGACCGCACCCGCACTGGCCTGCAGGCCGAGGTGATCGGGGCCTGCGCGATGGGTGTGACCAACATGCTGTGCCTGTCGGGAGACAGCGGACGTATGGGGCCGCCGCCCATGGGCCGCCTGGATGTGGTCGACGTGGACAGCGTGCAGATGCTGTGGATTCTGCGGCGAATGCGCGACGAGGGCCGGTATCTGGATGGTCGCTCGATCAAGTTCCCGCCCAAGATGTTCCTTGGAGCGGCGGCTTCGCCATTTGCCTCAAAGCCCGAATTCCAGGCCTTGCGCGAACACAAAAAAGTCAACGCCGGTGCGCAGTTTTTCCAGACCAATCTGGTATTTGATCCGGACGGCCTGGAGATCTGGCTTAATGAACTGGCCAAGCGCGGCGTGCTGGGCAAGGTGTATATCCTGGTCGGAATCACGCCTGTCAAAACGCTGAAAATGGCGCTGTATATGAACAACGATGTTCCCGGCGTCACCATTCCGGAGAAGCTGCTCAAACGGCTGGAAGCTGCCGGAGACGGCGTGCAGGAAGAGAGCGTCACCATCACCCTGGAACTGATCGAGGCCATCCGGGGCAAACAGGGCGTGAACGGTTTTCACCTGATGGCGGTCGGCTGGGAAGAAATCGTGCCGCGCATTGTGACCGAGGCCGGTTTGCTGCCGCCCGATTTCATCGCCCCGGCACAGCCAGAACCCGCCGAAAAGACCAATAACTGAGGGTGTCATCAGCAGGGGACCTCGTGCGGTGAGAAATCTCAGGTCTCGCGAGCGAGGTTCCCTGATCAAAGGACGGACACATGAAGATCGCGATTAGTGGCAAAGGTGGGGTGGGCAAGACCACACTCGCGGCTCTGCTGGCGCAGGTCTACGCTGATGCGGGACATGCCGTGTTGGCCGTCGATGCCGACCCCGCGCCTTGCCTGGCTGATGCGCTGGGATTTCCTCCACCGCTGCGCGCCCAACTGCGCCCCATTGCCGAAATGGACGCGCTCATCGAAGAACGCACGGGGGCCAAACCGGGCACCACGGGCGGCTTTTTCACCATCAACCCGCGCGTGGATGATCTACCCGAACGGTTTAGTGTGGAACATCGCGGCGTGCGCCTGCTGGAGATGGGATCGGTGACTTTGGGCGGGTCGGGCTGCATCTGCCCGGAAAGCGCCATGCTCAAAACCCTGCTGACTCACCTGCTGTTCCGTCAGGATGACTGGCTGATTCTGGATATGTACGCAGGGGTGGAGCACCTGGGCCGCGCCACCGTAGACTTCGTCGACGCGCTGGTCATCGTCAGCGAACCTACCCGGCGCAGCCTGGACACGGCTGCCAAGATCGCGAAGCTGGCTGCCGACATCAACCTGACCCGCATCTGGCTGGTGGGCAGCAAGGTCCGCGGAGATGACGACACCGCCTTTCTCACCGCCGAATCCCCCGGCATTCCGATTTTGGGGATGCTGCCCTACGCTCCCGAATTCCATGAGGTAGATCGAGGGGGGCGCGCCGTTTATGATCACGTTCCCGCACTGCGCCAGGCTGCCGAAAAGATCGCCCAGGCGCTGTCATCCAATAGTGGAGCTGTGACCACATGACAACCACCATCGCTCTGGCTGGAAAAGGGGGCGTGGGCAAAACCACCATCGCTGCCCTGGTGATCAAATATCTGTTGGAAAACCGGCCCGGTACCATCCTGGCGATCGATGCCGATCCCAGCAGCAACCTGAACACGGTGTTGGGAATGCCTCTGGAATGGACAGTGGGCGACATCCGCGAAGACCTCTTGCGACAGGTACAGCAGTCCCTGACGGCGGGCGGCGCGGCGATGGGGACGCTGTCCGGTGGCATGACCAAGCAGGAATACCTGGATTTCGAAGTGCGGTCGTCACTGGCCGAAGGCGACCGGGTAGACCTGATCGCCATGGGCCGTCCCGAAGGGCCGGGTTGTTATTGCGCAGTCAACCACAACCTGCGCCAGGTGATTGACTCTTTGGGGCGGCACTACAGTTACATCGTGATGGACAACGAAGCGGGCATGGAACATCTCAGCCGCCGCACCACGCGCGATGTCCAGACGCTGCTGATCATCAGCGATCCATCTCCCCGCGGCATCACCGCCGCCGGGCGAATTGCCGCCTTCCGCCACAGCCTGGATATTCACATCGAAAACGCTTACCTGGTCTTGAACGGGCTGCGTGAGGATACCATCCCCCAACCATTACAAGACCAGATCGAAGCGCTGGATATTCCTCTACTGGGCGTGATTCCTTACGATGAAGGGCTATATCCCTTTGAAATCAGCGGTCGCCCATTTTTGGAAATGCCCGCCGATTCCCCGCTTGTCCAGGCGGTAGCTCATTTTATGCCGCAGTTGGTCTGAGAAGCTCCCTCCCGGAGCCTCCCTGCTGCATTCCGGTCGGATATCAGGTACTCGAAAGGCCAGAACCCATGACCCAAGAACAGATCGATCGGAAATCAAAAGTCAGACTTGACCCCCAGCCCGTACCTATTCGCCCGCCCGAAGCACGTATTCGAGATTTCGAGCCAGAAAAACTGGCCTATGATCCGCAAGCAGCGATGGCCGAGGCGACTCGCTGCCTGCTGTGCCCCAAACAGCCCTGCGTGGATGCCTGCCCGATTCACAACAATATCCCAGCCGCCATGCGCCTGATCGCCGAAGGCCAATTCGTGGAAGCCGCCCAGGTGTACCGGACTACCAGCACACTACCCGAAGTTTGCTCGCGGGTGTGTCCGCAGGAAGTGTTATGCGAAGGGGCGTGTGTGCTTGGCAAACGCGGCAGCCCGGTTGCCCTGGGCGCGCTCGAACGGTTTGTTACCGATGTTGCCCCTGCCGATGCTGCTGCGGTGACACGGTCTCCCTCGACCGGCAAACGGGTAGCGGTAGTCGGTGCAGGGCCTGCCGGGTTGACCGTAACGCAGCGCCTGTTAGAGCGCGGCCATTCGGTGACAGTATACGAAGCCTGGCCCGCGGCAGGGGGGTGGATGACCTATACCATCCCCACCTACAAACTGCCGCGTGAGCTGATCCATGCCAAAATAGCTTTTCTAGAAGCGCTGGGGGCCACTTTTTTCTACAACACGCGCGTTGGCGAAGCCGTCGCATTGGACGATCTGCGTCACCAGTACGACGCGGTGTTTCTGGGTGTCGGGGCCATGATCGACGCGCCCGCCGACTTCGAGGGCTGCGACCTGCCGGGCGTGTATTCCGGCACGGAATTCCTGTTGCCGGTGTACACACCGCAGCATCTTATGCCCGCCGGTACGCTGCTTCCGGAGTTGGGGCGGCACGTCGTCGTGTTTGGCGGCGGCGATACGGCGATGGACTGCGTGCGCACTGCCGTTCGGTTACAGGTGCGGCAGGGCTGGGACCCCAACGTGACCCTGGTTTACCGCCGCACCGAACACGAAATGCCCGCGGCACTCCACGAACGCAAAATGGCCCTGGAGGAAGGGGGCAAGTTCGTGTTTTTGGCCGCCCCTTTGATCTTCAAAGCAGGTGAAAACGGGCGCTTAAAGGAAATTGTGATCCAGCGTATGAGGCTGGGCGAGCCTGACCGCAGCGGTCGCCCCAGCCCGGTCCCCATCGAAGGGGATACCTATTCCATGGAAGCCGATATGGCCGTGTTGGCCCTTGGCTACTGGCCCGATCCGTTGTTGAGCCAGCACGCCCCCATGCTCAAAACGCACAAGTGGGGATTGATCGTGGCCAACGAAGCCACCGGCGAAACCAACCTGCCGGGTGTGTTTGCAGGTGGGGATGCCGTGCGGGGACCCAACCTGGTCAGCCGCGCGGTGCGTGACGGGAATGTTGCCGCGTCGAGCATTCACGCGTATCTAGACGGGGCGTAAAGCCTCAGCGAGAACACCCCTGCGCTCCCCCCAGGAAGCAAAGCCCCCTCCCGGAACTGGTTCCGGGATCATGGGGGCGTGCTACGTCCTGTGAGAAGCGCGAGGATCAAGGGCGAATTTGCCTGGCGAGGCGTTGCAGGGCAGCGCTTCCCAGGTCTTTAC
The DNA here is from genome assembly GCA_034429275.1 of Anaerolineae bacterium. Lineage (GTDB taxonomy): Bacteria > Chloroflexota > Anaerolineae > Aggregatilineales > Aggregatilineaceae > DAOUFU01. The sequence continues at coordinate 23,402 of DAOUFU010000068.1, forward strand.
TGCTGCTGGTCCGCGCTGAGTTCGGCGGCGCGCAGGGTGTTTTTCAGCAGCATGGCGATTGTCATCGGGCCGACGCCGCCAGGTGAAGGCGTAATCGCGCCTGCAACCTCTTTCACCTCGTCAAATGCCACGTCACCTACCCACCGGTAGCCTTTGGGATTGGTGGGATCGTCCACTTTGTTGGACCCCACGTCGATCACGACCGCACCGGGTTTGACCCAATCCGCGCGAACCATCTCCGGGCGGCCCACGGCGGCTACCAGGATGTCGGCTTCGGCGCAAACGGCGGGCAGATTTTGGGTGCGGCTGTGGCACACGGTCACTGTGGCATTGCGGTGGATCAACAGCAGCGCGGCGGGCATCCCCACAATGTTGCTGCGGCCCAAAACCACCGCTCGTGCCCCGTCGAATTTCACGCCGACTTCCTCCAGCAGCACGATCACGCCATGCGGCGTGCAGGGGATAAACAACGGCTCGCGGCCCTTCATCGCCAGCCGCCCAATATTCACCGGGTGGAAGCCGTCGATATCTTTGTGCAAGCTCACTTGCCCTAATATGGTGGATTCATCCAGGTGTTTGGGCAGCGGGAGCTGAATCAGGATGCCGTGTACTTTCGGGTCGGCGTTGAGATCGCGCACCAGGTTTTCCACCTGTTCCTGGGTGGCGTCATTGGGCAGTTCAAAACCGAACGAATCGATCCCGGTTTCCTCACAGGCTTTGCGCTTCATGCGCACGTAGCTGGCCGAGGCCGGGTTGTCCCCGACCAGTACCGCGGCCAGGCCAGGGCGAATTCCTCGCCGGGTGGCCAGTTCGTTCGCGCGTTCTGCGATTTCGGCCCGAATCCGGGCCGCAACGGCCTTGCCATCAATGATTGTAGCGGTCATCAGGTTGTCCTTTTTTTGCTCAATTTCGGTAAATCGGTGACCGGTGTAGAGTGGTCAGTCCAGGCCGGGTAGAGACAGCCGCTCCGGGTGTGTATAAACGCGCATACTCGCTCCGCGCAAATAACCGACCACACAGATCGCCCATGTACGGGCCAGTTCCAGCGCGGCGCTGGTCGGCGAGGTGCGGCTGGCGATCAGGGGGACGCCCATCCGCCAGGCTTTGACGACCATTTCCGAACTGATGCGCCCGGTGGTCAACAGCAGACAATCGCGCGTGTCGATACACTGCTGTAACGCTTTTCCGGCCAGTTTGTCGATGGTGTTATGGCGTCCGATGTCCTCGGCGCTGAACAGCACACGGTCCGGTGTGGCGAGAATCGAGGTGTGGACCCCGCGCACCTCTGCATACAGGTCTGCTGCCTGGTGCAAATCGCCCATGCGCGCGATCAGCGTTTGCGGCTCGGTCACAAAGGTGGATTCAAGCGAGGGCTGGCTGGGATGAGGACTGTCAAAGATGATGCCGCCGCTGCATCCTGATGTCATGATTACTCGTCGTGGCAGCGTGATGGTGGTGCTGCCCAAAAATATGTCCATCACGGTGCGGGCTGCGTTCAGCCGGGCCAGTTGCACCTCGTCCAGCGCAGCGATTACGCCCGCGTTACGCAAAAATCCGAAGGCCAGTGCCTCCTGGTCAAGCGGGCTGCACAACAGCGTGGCGAGTTCCTGGCCATTGACGTAGATCGCCAGAGAGCTTTCTTCGATGACTCCTCCTTCTACCGCGCCCCCGCGGTGTGGATGAATAAGCCAGTACCGGCTCGGCACTGCGCCCACGCCAAAGGTCGGCTCAACTTTGTCCATGTGCTTCGCCTTGCCGCTAATCTTTGGCCAACCCTGGCCGTCGTTTTAGTTTGCCGCGCGTGCTTTGCCGAATCTGTTCCAGGGTCCACCCCTGTTCCAACCCCCATTCGGTTTTAGGCTTCAGCGCGCCGGTCGGGCACACACCGATACACTGCCCGCAGAACACACAGGGCGACTCCAGCATAGACACGCCAAAAACGGTCGAAACGCGCGTATCAAAACCGCGCCCTTCTAGCGTCAGCGCGAAGGTGTACTGCGCGTCATCGCCACACGCTTGCACACAGCGCCAGCACAACACGCACTGGCTGTAATCGCGCACGAAAAACGGGTTGTCGTCGATCAGCGCGTGCTGGCGCACCTCAGCGCCAGGGAACCGGTCGGGTGCGGCATGATAATCGCTCATCATGGCCCGAATTTCGGGGGCCTGACCCAGGTCTACCGCTGAATGCAGCATTTCGAGAATGGTGCGGCGGCTGCGTTCGACGCGTTCGCTGCGCGTGAAAACCACCGCGCCTTCCTGGCAGGGGGTGATGCAGGCTGGCTGCAGCAGTCGACCGCCGTTAATCTCCACCACGCACATCCGGCACAGCCCGTTGGGTGTGGTTGCCTCGTGATAACAGATCACCGGAATCTCAATGGCCAGCAGCCGGGCTGCTTCCAGGATCGTAGTTCCGGCAGGTACGCTGATGCTCTGGTTGTCGATCGTAAGGGTTAATGTGTTCTGGGTCATCGACATTTCCCCCTCAATCCGGCACGCTGGCAGCGAACATTTTGGGCCACTTTTCCAGCGCGCTGAGCACAGCCATAGAAGCGGTCTGGCCCAGCCCGCACAATGACGCCTCGCGCATGGTCAGGCCCACATCGCGCAGCCGCTCACGGTCACCGGGCAGGGGGTGATCCAAACGCGATATGATTTCGAACTGGCGCTGTGTGCCTAGCTGGCAGGGGTAACACTTTCCACAGCTTTCGTGCTTAAAAAACTCTGCCAGGCTGCTCAGAACATCGCGCAGGTCCACCGTATGGTTAAACACCATGATCGCGCCCGATCCCAATGTGGCCCCTATAGCGCGCAGCCCTTCGAAACTCAGCGGCACATCGATCTCATCAGGGGCCAAAAACGTCCCGGCGGCCCCGCCCATCAGGATGGCCTGCAGGTCTCCAATCACCCCGCCGCAGTGATCCTCGATCAGGCGGCGTAGGGGTGTGCCGAAGGGGATTTCGACCACGCCGGGGCGGTGGACATGGCCACTCACCGACACCAGTTTGCTGCCCGCGCTGTCGGGGGTACCCAGCTCTCGGAACCATGCTGCCCCGTGCGCTACCACCAGCGGAACCATCGCCAGCGTTTCGACATTGTTGATTGCCGTAGGTTGTCCA
>DAOUFU010000069.1:0-1898 GCA_034429275.1 Anaerolineae bacterium
TGATACTCCGGCAACCAGCTGCCATGCGCTGCGATCAGGTCATCGACCAGCGCCCAGATTTGCTCCAGGCTGAGTTCGGCGGCAGTGTGTGGATCGAGCATGGCAGCATGGTAAATGTGCTCACGCCTGCCAGTGAGTGCCGCCTCAACCGTCAGCGCCTGCACGTTGATATTGGTCTGCATCAGCGCGGCCAGGTGCGGCGGCAGGCTGCCGATCTTGGTCGGCTGGATGCCGTTTTTATCCACCAGGCACGGCACTTCGACACAGCAGCCCTGCGGCAGGTTGTCGATCAGGCCGCTGTTGTTGACGTTGCCATACACGACTCGCTGCTGACCGGTCTCGATGCTGTGGATGATGCCGGAGCCGTATTCGTGGCTGCGCTCCACATGAATCGGCTTGCCTTCATCTTCCAGTTCGTGACGCAGCGCCTCCCACCCGGCGATCTGGTTCTCACACCGGGTGATGTATTCGTCCAGCGGGATGTTGAAGCGCTCGATCAGGTCGGGGCGGTCGCGCTTGATGAACCAGGGCACATATTCGCTGAAGTGCTCGCTGGATTCGGTCACAAAGTAACCCAGGCGGGTGAGCATCTCATAGCGGACGCGGTTCCAATCCGGCACGCGACCCTCAGCGATGACGCGGTGCAGCGCCGGGTAGAGGTCCTGGCCGTTGTGCTCGAAGCGCAGGTAAAACGCCATGTGATTGATGCCCGCGCACAGGTAGTTGATCTCGTTGAACGGAATACCCAGGTCCGCCGCGAGCTGCATAGCTGTTCCCTGTACGCTGTGGCACAGGCCGAGGGTTTTGATCCGGGTGGCGCGGTTGAGCGCCCAGCAGTTCATCGCCATCGGGTTGACGTACTGCAAAAACACCACGTCCGGGCACAGCGCTTCCATGTCGCGCGCCATTTCCAGCATCACGGGGATAGTTCGCAGCCCGCGCATGATGCCCCCAATCCCCAGCGTATCGGCGATGGTTTGCCGCAAGCCATACTTCTTGGGGATTTCAAAATCGACCACCGTCGAGGGCTTGTAGCCGCCGATCTGGAACATGGCAATCGCGTAATCGGCCCCATCCAGCGAGCAGCGGCGATCCGTCGTGGCTTCGATGGTGGGCGAAATGTTCAGCGCCTCGGCGATCTTGTGCGCGACGATTTCCGACGTGTGCAGCCGGTGTTCGTCGATGTCGTGCAGGCTGATGGTGCAGTCGGCGAATTCCGGGAAGCTCAGAATATCGCCCATCAGGTTCTTGGCGAAGACGGTGCTGCCCGCGCCAAGGAAAGAAATTTTGGTCATGACGGTTCAATCCTCATGCTGATTCTGATACGACACGGTCAGGGTGTGATAGTAAGAGATTTCGGCGCGCCACAAGTCGCGGCTGCGTCGCTCGCGCAGGTAACCGATCTCCGCCAACGCCAGCGGCGGCACAAAGCGTGCAAAGCGTGGCACGATCCCGGCCTGGTTCTCGATCTGCCCACCATAAAAGAAGCGGCCATCGCCCGGCGCAAAGCAGGTCCGGTAGGTGATGTGCGAGTCGGCACGGTTGTTCCACAGCACAATGATCTCGGCCTCGCTGGTATTGCGCACGTGATGCATCCCCGCGCCGGTGATCGTCTCCAGCAGTGCGCGCCGCTGCGAATCGGACATATCAACGGCGTGCTCGGCCAGCACCGCCGGATCGGCCATGATCTCATCCAGGCGCGCGGCCACGCGGTGCTTGGTGCCGTTGTGCATCCTGAAGCCCTTGAGCATCGCCAGCAGTTTGGTCCGGGTGCGGTCCTGGTGGCTGAGCAAACGGCTTCCCCGCTCTGGCATGATGCGCAGCGTCAGGCCGGTCTCGCGCGGTACCTCGATGCCGTCCACGATCAACGTCTCCGTCTCCGGGTCGTAATCCGCCGT
>DAOUFU010000070.1:0-15020 GCA_034429275.1 Anaerolineae bacterium
GCATGAGACTGTGGGGGTTGCCCGGCCTCACCCCCGCGCGGCCAAAACCGGGCCGCGCCGCCCCCTCTCCCAAAATTTTCGGAGAGGGGGCAGACCAAGCGCCTCCCAAGAGGCGCGCAGGTCGGGGGTGAGGCCGGACTCTCGCGGATCACGTGTTTTGATGCAATTACCCTGATTTCGCCCCCAATCTGGAATGCCCCCTTTAACGTTTTGCGCACCAAGACGTGATATACTGGGCTTGTCTTTTCCCGGCCTGCGACCACTCGCTGCACAGCCAAGGAGTAGTCCCGCATGACCATTCAGATCGATGCGCATGAGACCGAGGTATTGAACAGCTACCGTGCCCAGGGCACGATGCCCCAGGCACGCCACGCGGCGGTGATCCTTCTGAGCGCCGAGGGGCGAACCGTGTCGCAGATCGGCGCGGCGGTTCAGCTCAGCAAAAGCCGGATCTACAGCATCCGGCGCACCTGGCGCGAAAAGGGCCTGGCCATGTTCGACGAGTTCGAAGAGTCCGACGATTCCGCCGGTTCCGCGCAGTCTGCGCCGGGCGGCAGACCGGAACTGTGGCAGGACGACGAAGCGCTGATCGAGCCGCCGCACGCCGTCCAGCCGGGTGTGCTGGAGCCGCGCCTGCCGCTGACCCTGGCCGAGAGTGTGGGCATCGTCCCCGATGATCCCATGAGCGAGGCCGCGCGCAAGGTGCTGCTGTTCCACTTCGAGCGTATGCTATTCCACGAGCCGGGCAGCCGCACCGGGGAAGACATCGAGTCGGTGCACGATATGCGCGTGGCCACTCGCCGCATGCGCAGCGCCTTGAGGCTGTGCCGCCCGTTCTTTGAACCGGACGCCCTGCGCCGCCATACCGCCCGGCTGCGCAAAACCGCGCAGGTCTTGGGAGCCGTACGCGATCTCGACGTGTTGATCGACAAGGCGAACCTCTTCGCCGCCGAACACGACCCCGCGCTCGATCTCTCGCCGCTGCTGGACCAGTGGGAACGTGAGCGAATCGAGGCGCGCGAAAGACTGGTCCGCCTGCTGGACAGCCGCAAATTCGCCCGGTTCGTCGAGAAATTCCACGCGTTCCTGACCACGCCGGGCGCGGGTGCGCGCCCCCTGCCCGCCGACGGCGCACCCGCTGCCTACCAGGTGCGGCACATCGTCCCGCGCCTGATCTACGCGCATTACGAACAGGTCCGCGCCTTCGAGCCGGTGCTCGACGGGGCGTCGGTCGAGACTCTGCACGCGCTGCGCATCGAGTTTAAGCGGCTGCGCTACGCGCTCGAATTTTTCCGCGAAGTGCTGGGGCCAGAAGCCAAAGCGGTGATCAGCGTGGTCAAAACCGCCCAGGATCACCTGGGCGACCTGCACGACGCGGCAGTAGGCGAGGCTCTGCTCGCGTCGCTGCTCGACTCTTACAACAGGGAATTCAGCGGGGTGCCGGTTTTCATGCGGCCCGATATCAGCGGCGTTGCTGCCTATGCGGAGCACGTCCGCGCCGAGCGCGCCCGGTTGATCGAAACCTTCCCGCAGGTGTGGGCCGCCTTCATGGACGAGGATACCCGGCGCAACCTGGCGCTGGCGGTCGCGGTGTTGTAGCGCACCGGGCCTGAAAACAGTGACAGGCGAGACAAAATTGCCAGGATTTTTTCAGGGTTTCCTTACCACTCGCCGGGAGGTACTCGCCTGCCGGTTTACCAGAGTCCCTGATCCGATCCATTTGTCTCGCCTGGAGCTCACCCTGATCATAGCATGAAAAGTGTAAAGAGATCAATGCAGGTAAACGGAAATTCGGCGTGAGATGGAGTTGAGGAAATTCATCACACGCTGCCGGGTGCGAACGAAGGTTGACAGGCCCCGCCGGGGGTGATGATCTGTGAGCAAATAACCGGCTGCTGACCCGTGAGAGTCCGGCCTCACCCGCATATCCGATCAAATTGCCAGAGATCATCAAGACCGGGCGATGCGCCAACCGAAACAGGCCTTTGGGTGCGTTCACCCTGACCCGAAGGGTAATTGCATCAAAACACGTGATCCGCGAGAGTCCGGCCTCACCCCCGACCTGCGCGCCTCTCGCGAGGCGCTTGGTCTGCCCCCTCTCCGAAAATTTTCGGAGAGGGGGCGAAGCGGCCCGGTTTTGGCCGCGCGGGGGTGAGGCCAGTCATCTGCCGCCCGCATATCCGATCAAATTGCCAACGTGCATCACGGCCAGGCGATGCCCCATCGCCAGCCAATCCCGCCTGAGTTATAATGCGCGCATGAACCCACCCACGATTTCCCCCACCCCCAACCGCCGCGAACCGCGCCGCCCCTGGCTGCTGTGGACTCTGGCCGCGGTGGTGAGCGGGCTGGCCCTGGTCAACGCGGCGCTGGCGTGGGATCACCTGCGGCACGCGGGCCATTACCGCGACCTCGGCGTGAGCTATCCGCCGGAACTGCGCGCGCTGCTGGCGATGGCGTGGTGCGCGCTGCTGGCCGCGCTGGCGGTCGGCCTGTTCCGGCGCAAACGCTGGGCGCGGCGCTGGATTTTGGTCATTTTGAGCAACTATGGCGCGTTTGGTGTGTTATGGCTTGTGATATTTGCGCAGTCCGACTACAGCCGGGGCCGGATCGGCTTCCAGGCTGCGCTGACGGCGCTGCTGCTGGTCATCCTGGCCTGGATGCTGCGCTGGCGGCGGCTGCGCGCGCTGTTTGAGCGCCCAGCGTGAGCACTCACCCAACGACCGCACATTCCAACCCAGAAAAGCGGAGAGCGAACTCTATGGCACACCACGACCCCAAGCTGGAACACCTCCAGGCGATGCGCCTGAAAAGCCTGGAAGGCGGCGGCCCCAAGCGTATCGAAAAGCAGCACCAGGGCGGCAAACTGACCGCCCGCGAACGGCTTGACCTGCTGCTCGATCCGGGCAGCTTCCGCGAAGTGGATGCTTTTGTCGTCTCGCGCGATTACCGCCCCGGCCAGGATTCGCCGGACAAGCAAGCGCTGGGCGATGGCGTGGTGACCGGCTGGGGAACCATCAACGGGCGGCTGGTGTATGTCTACGCGCAGGACTTCACCGTGCAGGGTGGCTCGCTCAGCGAGGCCCACACCGCCAAAATTTGCAAAATCATGGATATGGCGATGAAAAACGGCGCGCCCCTGGTCGGCCTGAACGATTCCGGCGGCGCGCGCATTCAGGAAGGCGTGCTCAGCCTGGGCGGTGTGGCCGATATTTTCCTGCTCAACACCCTGGCGAGCGGTGTCATCCCCCAGCTTGCCGTGATCATGGGGCCGTGCGCGGGCGGAGCAGTCTACAGCCCGGCACTGATGGACTTCATCTTCATGGTCAAGGATACGTCCTACATGTTCGTCACCGGGCCGGATGTCGTCCGCGCGGTGACGCACGAGGATGTGAGCTTCGAGGAACTGGGCGGCGCGATGGTTCACAATTCGGTGAGCGGGGTCAGCCACGTGGCGGCCAATACCGAAGAAGACGCGCTGTTTTTGATCCGCGAGGTCCTCACCTACCTGCCGCAGAACAACATGGAAGACCCGCCCTTCGAGCCGAGCCGCGATGACCCGCTGCGCACCGAAGACGAGCTGAACAGCATCGTGCCGGACGATCCCAGCAAGCCGTACGACATCAAGGACGTGATCCGGCTGGTGGTGGACGAAGGCCGCTTTTTCGAGATTCACGAGCATTTTGCCAAGAATATCGTGGTGGGCTTCGCGCGCATGGGCGGCCACAGCATCGGCATTGTCGCCAACCAACCGGCGGTGCTGGCCGGCGTGCTGGACATCAACGCCAGCGAAAAAGCCGCGCGCTTCATCCGCTTCTGCGATTCGTTTAACATCCCGATCATCACCTTCGAGGATGTGCCCGGCTTCATGCCCGGCACCGATCAAGAGCACAGCGGCATCATCCGCTCCGGCGCAAAGCTGCTGTTCGCCTACTGTGAAGCCACCGTGCCCAAGATCACCATCATCACGCGCAAGGCATACGGCGGCGCGTACTGCGTCATGAACTCCAAGCACATCCGCAGCGATCTCAACCTGGCCTGGCCAACGGCGGAGATTGCCGTGATGGGGCCGGACGGCGCGGTGAACATCATCAATCGGCGCGAGATCAGCGAGGCCGATGACCCGGTCGCGCGCAAGGCTGAACTGGTGCAGGACTACCGCGAGCGCTTCGCCAATCCTTATGTGGCGGCGGCGCGCGGCTACCTGGACGACGTGATCATGCCCAGCGAGACTCGCCCGCGCTTGATCAACGCCCTGGAGATGCTGCAAAACAAGCGCGACAGCAACCCGGCCAAAAAGCATGGCAATATCCCGCTGTGATGGGTGCAGCCGGAATCGGGCGGCCTCAGCCTGCCAGCGTGAACAGGGTCAGCATGATCCACAGCACGCTGTAGCTCAGCGGGCGGCGGCCCGGCGCGCGCAGGGCCGCATACAGCAGGTGGCCCAGCACCAGCCCGACCATGAAGCGCAGGATGCCCAACAACTGCGTATAGGTGGAATAGGGGACAAACAGCATGATGCCCGCGTTGGCGGCGCACAGGCAGGTGTAAAGGTGAACCTTGCCGCGCTGCGCCCGGAATTCGCGCAGGGTGGCGCGCAGGTCCCACAGCGTGGGCAGAATCACGGCGGGCACGATCACCGCGCCGAGCACGACCATCAGCGCCAGGTCGCCGGATTCGGTGAAGATGCGCCACACGCCGTTGAACGGGATGATCTCAAAGCCCGTGCGGTCGCGCCCGCCTGATCCGGCGGGAAGCTCGCCCAGCCAGTCCCACAGCGCGATCTGCCACGCCACAAACGGCACACCCACCACCACGCCCAGCCGCAGCACCTCTTTCCAGCGGGCGTGCAACACAAAATACAGCCCAAACCCGGCGACAAACAGGCCGGTAGTCTCTTTGGCCATCATCGCGGCCAGCAGCGCCAGCGCCGTCAACCACCGATTTCCCCGCCCATGCAGCCAGATCGCCACAATGACCAGGCTGTAGGCCAGCGGTTCGGCGGTGCTGGCCCGCACACCCGCCACCACGCCGAAGAACAGCCCATACACCAGCGCATACCAGCGCGATACCGCCAGTTCGACCAGCAAGCGTTCGAGCAGGGCCGTGCCGATCACCAGCGCGGTCACGTTGATCACCACGAACGCCGCCGGGATCAGGTCCACCTGGCCGAGCGCCAGCAGCCGCCCCAGCGCAGGCAGCAGAATGCGCTGGTAGCGGTAGGCGGGCACGTCGATGCACGGCGCGGCGTGGAGGGGATCGCGGGCGATGTAATAGGCGAACTGTCCGTCATAGCCGATGTCTTCGCCCTTCGGGCAGCCGATGTCGGGATCGAACCGGCACGACGAATAGCACGACCCGGTGATCACGAAGGCATCGACTGTGTCCCCCGCGTGTTGGATCAGCGTGATGCCCAGGTAGATTAGCGTAAAGATCAGCACGACGACCCAGGGAGTCCACAGCCGCCGCCAGCCGGGGAATCGCTCCATGATTCGGGCGTTCCTTTTGCGCTCGATAGACTCAACGCCACTCACCATAGTCGTAAACGGCAAAAAACGCAACAGGGTTTGACCGGCGAGGCCATCCGGCGTGATGCGTTCGCGCCCGGGTAATTGCACCAAAACACGTGACTCGCGAGAGTCTGGCCTCACCCCCCACCTTCGCCGCACCCTACGGGCGCGCCCGCAGGGTGCGTTGTCGGTTGCCCCCCCTCCGAAAATTTTCGGAGAGGGGGCGAAGCGGCCCGGTTTTGGCCGCTTGGGGGTGAGGCCAGTCATTCACCTCTCATACCCGATCGCAGGGCCAACGGGCATCAGGGGCAGACGATGCGCGTCAACTGAAACAGCCCTTTTGATGCGTTTGCCCTGCCCTCGCGCCCGCACCAATAGGAAAAAGCGCGCGGATGCGGTATGCTTGGCGCAGGTAGCCAACACCAGGTGCGCGCAAGAATGGTTGAGGAAAGCACACCATGAGCGACGACCCCACCCAACAGACCCCCGCCGAGGACAACACGGCTGACGAGACCGGGTCCCACGAGGCGGCGGCGGAGTACGCCGTGCCGGAGCACGCCGTGCCAGAGCACGCCGTATCCCCGGAGCCTGCCCCTGACGAGATCGCGCCCGCCGCGGCAGTGGAAGAGGAAGCCGTCTCCGAGGAAGCCGTCTCCGAGCAGGCCGCCCCGGAGGAACTCACCTCCGTCGAGGTCGCCCTCGACATCCCCGGCGAGGCGAAGTTGGGCGAGGTGGAAGCGGTCGAGTCAGAAGCCGGTGAGCCGGAAGCGGTCGAGGCGGAACCCGGCGAAGAGATAGCCGAGCCGGAAGAGCAACCCGCGCGCCCGGCCCTCGCACCCCGCCACGAAATGCCGCGTACCCCGGATCGCTGGTTGGTGCTCCAGGCATCGGCGGTGCTGGCGGCGGTCGCCGTGACCAATTACGTGTGCTATGGCGGGTCGAGCGTGCCGCGCTACGGCGAAGCCCCTGTTCCCCAGCCGCCCCGTGATCCTTCGATCCTGTGCGCGGAGATCATCGCGCGCGGCCCGGCCACCGAATCCCAGGAAGGCGTGCTGCGGCTGGCCGAGCTGGACCTGCGCTTTCGGCAGGTGGAACAGTCCGAGCGCCAGGTGATCTGGGCTTGGAACGAACCGGCGCGCTGGCTCCAGGTCTATTGGGTGTGGGATTTCTTCCGCCTGCAAAGCCACATCGCCCTGCGAGTGGGCCTGCCCGCGCCCGGCCACGATCCCGAGTCCGGCTGGGCGGGAACTCTCGCGGCGGTGCGCGCCATCGCGCCGGGTGATACCATCAGCGTGCGGGTCCAGTCGCCGTGTGGCAACATCCACCAGGTGCACCCGGTCACGGCGGCGGCGGTCGAATGGCAGCCGCCCGCGCCCGCCGCTCCCAGGCGAGGTCCACACCGATGAGTCCCTACCGCAGCCCCGACTACCCCGACGAATGGACCGATGGGCAGATTCAGGCCGAGGTGCGCGCGCTGGCGGGTCACCTGTGCGAGCAGTGCGGCATCGCGTTCCGTCCGGGGACCAACATCGCAGTCAGCGCCACTCACCCCGACGGGCGGCCCGTGCTGGGTTCGGTGCACCACATCGACTATGACACCAGCAACAACACTTACAGCAACCTGGTTTACCTGTGTCAGAACTGCCACGCCCAGGTGACCGGCCTGGGCTGGAAGCCCGGCGACATGATCCCGCTGGTGTGGCAGGGGCGCATCCCGGCCTGGATCACGGCCCGCCGCCTGCCCTACCGCGATCATCCACAGCAGCGCCTGTTCGATGAGTAGCTCTGCACAACAAGGAGCCTTCCCATGCAGCCCCACGAATTGCGCATGATCATGCAGTTCAATGCGGCGGCCAACCGCGTCGTGCTGGAGACGGCAGCCGCCCTGACCGCCGAGGAATTTTCGCGCGAGGTCAGCCCCAGTCATGGCACGGTCCGGCAGCTTTTGGTACACATTCTGGGCGGCGAGGTGTATTTCCTCGCCCAGTGCCAGGGCCAGGCCCAGCCGGATATGAGCGCGATTGACGCGCTGGAAGCGCTGCCCGCCATCCGCGCGCGCTTTGAGCAGGTCGCCGCCGAGACGGACGCCTTCATCGCCGGGCTGAGCGCGGCGGACCTGGACCGCGAGGTAGTGCTGCACTTTGGCGAATACGAGTTCCGCCAGTCCATCTGGCAGTTGTTATTGCAGGTGTACAGCCATGCCCACATGCATCGGGGCGAGCTGTCGATTGTGCTGAGCCAGTTGGGCCACCCCCTGCCAACCATTGACATGATGGTGCATTTCATCAAGGCCAGCGGGCAGGAGTGGCCGTTTGGCTAGCCGGAAGGCAACCATTCGCCCGGTTGTGGGTTATACATTGATGGTGCGCGCATGAGCACATCCCAAAACACCACAGGCACGGGCGCGGATAGCAAACCGCTCAGGAGCGAGGAATCAACGTGGCAGAGACAACCCTGATACGCAAAGTGCTGATCGCCAACCGGGGCGAGATCGCGGTGCGCGTGATCCGCGCCTGCCGCGAATTGGGCGGCATCCACACCGTCGCGGTGTATTCCGAGGCCGACCGCGAGGCGCTGCATGTGCGCTATGCCGACGAGGCCTACCACATCGGCGACCCGGCCCCGCGCGACAGCTACCTGAACATCGACAAGTTGATCGACGTGGCGCGGCGTTCCGGGGCCGATGCCGTGCATCCTGGCTACGGCTTCCTCAGCGAGCGCGCCGAGTTCGCCGAGGCGGTCACCGATGCCGGTCTGGTGTGGATCGGCCCACCCGCCGACGCCATTCGCAAAATGGGCGACAAACTCAGCGCCCGCGAGATCATGAACAAGGCTGGCGTGCCGGTGGTGCCAGGCACCGAGCCGGGCCTGAACGATGGGGCGCTGCGCTATGCCGCCGAGAAAATCGGCTACCCGCTCATGGTCAAGGCGGCAGCAGGCGGCGGCGGCAAGGGGATGCGCATCGTGCGCGATCCCTCGCAGTTGGAACCGGCGCTGGCCTCCGCCCACCGCGAAGCCGAAGCCGCCTTCGGCGATGGCACCGTCTACCTGGAGAAGCTGCTCGCAGGCGCGCGCCACATCGAGTTCCAGATTCTGGCCGACATGCACGGTCACACCATTCACCTGGGCGAACGCGAATGCAGCATCCAGCGCCGCCACCAGAAATTGTTCGAGGAATCGCCCTCGCCGTTCATGGACGAGGAGCTGCGCCAGCGCATGGGCGCGGCGGCAGTCGCAGCGGCCCAGGCGGTGAACTATGTCAACGCGGGCACCATTGAGTTCCTGGTCGATCCCGACCGCAACTATTACTTCCTCGAAATGAACACGCGCCTGCAGGTCGAGCACCCCGTCACCGAACTGGTGACCGGCGTGGACCTGGTCAAGGAGCAGATTCGCATCGCGCGCGGGCGGCGCATGGGGCCACAGGAAGGCGTCCGGGCGAGCGGCTGGGCGGTCGAGTGCCGCATCAACGCCGAGGACCCCTACAACAACTTCCTGCCTTCGGTCGGCCAGGTGACGGTGCACATCGCGCCGACCGGGCCGGGCATCCGCCTGGATGCGGGCATCTACGCCGGTTACCAGGTCACGCCCTATTACGACTCCATGCTCGCCAAGCTGATCGCCTACGGCGAGACGCGCGGCGAAGCGCTGCTGCGGATGCGGCGCGCGCTGAGTGAATACAAGATCATGGGGCTGAAGACCAACCTGCCCTTCCACCAAAAACTGATCGACAGCACGCGCTTCATCGCCGGGCGTTACGATACTCAGTTCGTCGAGCAGTACATGACGATGGTGGACGAAGACCCGCCGCCACAACGAGTCGAAGCGGCGGCCATCCTGGCGACGCTGGTCGCGCACCAGCAGCGCAAGCAGGCCTCGCAGATCGTCTCGCGGCCCAAGCGCGACGCCTCGAACTGGAAATGGATCAGCCGCTGGGAACGGATGCAGCGGTAGGACCGGGCGCTATCTATTCAGGGGGAAACCAGATCACCATGCAAGCGGCGATTCGCGGCTTCAATGCCAGAAAACTGCTCAACCTGAACACCCTGCTGATCTTCGGCGTGGTCGCCGTCATCCTGCGCCTGACCGGCGGCGGCGACGTGCCGATCTTCGTCACCTCGGCGCTGGCGATCGTCCCGCTCGCCGGGCTGATCGGCGTCAGCACCGAGGAAATCGCCGCTCGCACCGGCCCCAAGATCGGCGGGCTGCTGAATGCCACACTGGGCAACGCCGCCGAGTTGATCATCACCATTTTCGCCCTCAAAGAAGGGTTGGTGGAACTGGTCCGCGCTTCGATCATCGGCTCGGTGCTGGGCAACCTGCTGCTGGTGATGGGCCTGGCGATCCTGCTCGGTGGGCTGAAGAACGGCCTGCAATCCTTCGACCGGCGCGGCGCGACCATGAACGCCACCCTGTTGATCCTGGCCTTCATGGCGCTGGCCATCCCCTCGCTGTTCGATGCAACCTTTGTCGCAGAACGCGCCTTCGCCGATGAACTGCTGCTCAGCGAAGGCATCGCCATGATCCTGATCGTGCTCTACGCGGGCAGCATCGCCTACTCGCTGCGCAACGGCCACCCCGTCACCGACGCGGGCACAGGCCACCACCACGAGCCGCAGTGGTCCACCGGCACAGCAGTCGGTGTGCTGGCCTTCGCCACACTGGGCATTGTGTTCATGTCCGAATTCCTGGTGGGCACCGTTGAGCCGGTCGTCGAGAAACTGGGCTGGTCGGAACTCTTCGTCGGTGTGATCATCGTGCCCATCATCGGCAACGTGGCCGAGCACCTGGTCGCCGTGCAGATGGCGATCAAAAACCGGATGGAACTGGCCATCACCATCGCGCTGGGGTCCAGCCTGCAAATTGCGCTGTTCGTTGCGCCGGTGCTGGTGTTCGTCAGCCTGCTGTTCGAAAACAAGCTGGTGCTGGCCTTCTCGCTGCCCGAAGTGATCGCGCTGGCGGCGGCGTCCTACGTCGCCGCGATGGCAGCGGAGGACGGCGAGTCCAACTGGTTCGAGGGGCTGATGCTGCTGGGCGTCTACGTGATCGTGGCGTGGGCGTTCTTCCTGCTGCCGGAAGTCGGTGGGCACTAGAGTGTGTATGCAAACCCTCATCCCCCGGCCCCTTCTCCCCCAGGGAGAAGGGGAGCCGCAGCCCTGACGTTCGTTATCTTGGGGATGTGGCAGGCATTGTACTACTTTGCATACACGCCCTAGAGGGACTGGCACCCAATCGGAAACTGTAATAGCGCGATGCACCCCATCCCTGTTATAACCTGCGCACGGGCGCGCGCCGGATCATAGCGCGCCCGAATGCCGCATCAACAAGAGAGTAGGAGCAAATTTCCGCATGACTCTGTACCGTCGAAGTGTGAGTGTTGTGGTCGCCGTGCTGGTGGCCGCGCTGACTGCCGGATCGGTGATGGCCGCCCCGGTATCGCCCGCTGTGACGCTGCCCACCCAGGGCGGCGCACAAACCCCGGAGGAAATCTGCGCGAGCGCCGATACCGCCGCGCCGGCCACCCGCGAGTTCAGTGCCGCCGAACAGGTGTTGGCCGAGGGCGTCGATTACTGGGCCATCTTCTGCACTGCCGCCGGGCCGATCTATGTCGATCTGCTGCAGGACGAATCCCCGATCACCGTCAACAACTTTGTCTTCCTGGCTCAGCAGGGCTATTACAACGGCACGACCTTCCACCGCGTGATCCCCGGCTTCATGGCCCAGGGCGGCGATCCTACCGGGACCGGCGCAGGTGGCCCCGGCTACGAGTTTGAAGACGAGACCGACAACGGCCTGGTCTTCGACACGCCCGGCCTGCTGGCCATGGCCAATGCCGGCGCAGATACCACCGGCAGCCAGTTCTTCATCACCTACGACCTGACCACCTGGCTGAATGGCAACCACACCATCTTTGGGCGCGTGTTCTCCGGGCTGGATAACGCCGAGCTGCTCACCCCGCGCAACCCGCAGTATGGCCCCGAATATGAGGGCGACGCGCTCAACACCGTCGTGATCATCGAGGACCCGTCCCAGGTGAACGCCACGCCCGATGGCCCGCCCAGCCTGGAGCACATCCAGAAGATGCTCGAAGCCACCCTTTCCACCCAGGTGATCGCGCGCTTTGCCGTTGACGAAGGCAAACTCGGCGTGCTGGACCTCGACGCCGTGCTCGCCAACGCCGCCTCCAACGAGGCGCTGGCCGCCTTCCTCTCCGAAGACCTGGCCGCGCATGGGTTCGTGGGCGAGGCGGTCGTCACCATGCCGCTCTCCGAATGCCCCACCGACCCGGCCAGCCTGCCGATCTGGCTGGTGGGCCTCGATGTGACTGACTACGCGACGGCGGGCGAAGGCGACGCGGTGCTGCGCGACGAGGCGCGTGCCAACAAGCTGGTCGAGGTCGGGGCCTGGGATGTCCAGGGCCTGAGTTCGGACGGCGTTGGCCGGCTCTACTCGCGCGCCCTGCCCGATCATCCCTGTGGCGCGACTGGCGTCTACTACCGGTTCGAAATGGGCCTGGGCCGCTATGTCGGCGGCGTGGACCTGGTGCTGGACAGCACCTATGTCAACAACACCACCACCCCGAACGCCGAGCAGTATCTGCAAGATGTAGCCCAGAACCTGCTGCTGGCCACCGTCAGCAGCGTGCTCAACCGCGGCAACGCTGCCGTCGAGTAGTCTCCACTCCAGGGGCGGGTCCGCGCGGACCTGCCCCTCACCCCTTCACCGATCCGGGCGGGGCGCGTAACCAACGGCGGGTGTCCGTGTTTTTCCTGCTGAACCAGGGAGAACGTGCTGATGAAATATCAGACCATCGTCAACAACAAGACCTTCGACATCGACATCAACGAGGATGGCCGGGTGCTGATCAACGGCACGCCGCGCGCGATTGACTTCCGCGAGATGCGCACCGGCGAGCTGTATTCGCTGCTGCTGGATAACCTGAGCTACGAGGCCGCGGTCGAAGAGCGCGATGGCGCGTATCACGTGCTGCTGGCCGGCGATCTCTACGAAGTCCAGGTCACCGATGAGCGCAGCCGCCGCCTGCAAAGCGCCTTCATGGCCTTTGGCGATATGAGTGGCGAAGTTTCGCTGCGCAGTCCCATGCCGGGCCTGATCGTGCGCGTGCCGGTCAGCGAAGGCCAGGCTGTCGAGGCCGGGGAGACGGTGGTGATCCTGGAATCGATGAAGATGGAAAACGAACTCAAAGCGCCGCGCGCCGGGGTGATCCACCACATTCACATCAAGCCCGGTGACAGTGTCGAGCAAAACAAGGTGCTGGTGACAATCACCTAGAGCACCTGGAGGGGCAATTTCTGCCTGCCATACCGTCTGATCAGCAGGGGCGGGTTTCGGAACCCGCCCCTATCGTGCCATACGGTGAACGTTTCTGAACGCCGTGTCCCGCGCTCAATCCACCCGCTCGAAGACGTGTGCCGCCGCCGTCGCGCCCAGCCCGCCCAGGTTGAGCGCCAGCCCCAGCCGCGCATCCGCCACCTGGTTATCGCCTGCCTCGCCGCGCAGTTGCAGCGCCACCTCAACCGCCTGGTAAACCCCCGTCGCGCCCAGCGGATTGCCGCGCGCCTTCAGCCCGCCAAAGGTGCTGCTCGGCAGGCGGCCCCCGCGCATGATCGCGCCTTCAGTCGCCAGCCCACACCCCTCGCCGCGCGCCGCAAACCCGATCGCTTCCAGTTGGAGCGCCGTCAGAATGGTGAAGGCGTCGTGCAGCTCGGCCAGGTGCAGGTCACCGGGCCGGATGCCCGCCTGCGCATAGGCGCGGCCCGCCGCCAGGTTCGCCGCGCGCAAGAACAGCAGGTCGGCGCGGTTGTGCAGCGCCAGCGAATCGGTCGCCGCCGCGCTGCCGCGCACGCGCACCGGCTGCCGCACCAGGTCGCGCGCGCGCTCGGTGGTGGTCAGCACCAATGCCGCCGCCCCGTCGCCTTCCGGCGCGCTGTCGAACAGGTTGACCGGATCCGCCACCACCGGCGCTTTGGCGAATGCACCTTCGCGCAGCTTGTTGCGATACATGGCGTTTGGGTTGAGCGCGCCGTTGGCGTGCGCGTTGATGCTGAACGGCTCGAACTGGGCCAGGCTCACACCGTACTCGTGCATATAACGCCGCATCAGCAGCGCTGCCATCGCCGCCGGAGTCGCGCCCGGCCCCGCCTCATAGTCGGCATCCAGCACCGTCGTCAGCGCGGTGTCGCGCTCCGGGCCGGTGCGATCGGTGGCCTTCTCCACGCCCACCACCAGCGCTACCTCTGCCGCGCCGCTCGCTACGGCCAGGTATCCCTGCCGCAGCGCCAGCCCGCCGGAGGCGTCCGCCGCCTCGACGCGGAATGCTTCCACGCCCGCCAATCCTGCAAAATCCGCCACCAGCGCGCCCACATGGTTCTGCGCGCTCAGATTGCCGCCCAGCGCATTGCCGACCACCACCACATCGGCGGATTCCAACCCGGCATCCGTCAGCGCGGCGTGAATGGCGCGGCCCGCCAGCTGGCGCAGCCCCAGCTCCCAGTGCTCGCTGACCGCGACCTGTCCTACTCCAATGATCGATACGTCTCGCATCGTGATTATCCTTTTGTGTGAGCCAGATTGTGCCCGTCACTCTGCCAGCTTGCCCCGGTAACGCGTATACAGCGCGTAATCGACTTCGGTCCGGCGCGCGATGTAGTCCTGCGTGCGCGGGGCGCGGTCCTGCCGCCCGGTGATCGCTTCGGTCACGCGCAGGTCGAAGGCATCCGATCCCGCGCCGCTGCCATAGCTGACCAGCAGGATTCGGTCGCCGGGTTTGGCGATGTCGAGCGTGGCCGTCAGGCCGAGCATCGACGACCCCGCGTAGACATTGCCGACCATGTTGCTCAGCAGGCCGGGCGCGATCTGCTCACCGCTGAAGCCGAGCAGCTGCGCGGCCCGCTGGGGGAACTTGACATTCGGCTGGTGGAAGACGGCATAGGTGTAATCGGCAGCGGTCGTGCCCATCATCTCCATCAGGCGCGACCCGGCGCTGATCGTGTGCTCGAAGTAGGCCGGTTCACCGGTGAAGCGATCGCCGTGGCTGGGATAGGTCTGGTGCGCCCGCCGCCAGAAATCGGGCATGTCGGTCACGAACGAATAGCTGCCCTGGATGATCGCCAGCGATTCCTCGGCGGGGCCGAGGATGTAGGCCGCGCCGCCCGCCGCCGCCGTATATTCCAGCGCATCGCCGGGGCGTCCCTGGGCGATATCCATGCCGATCGCCAGCACATAGCGCCCCATGCCGGAGCCGACAAAGCCGATCCCGGCCTGGATCGCCTCGGTGCCCGCCTTGCAGGCAAATTCCCAGTCGCCCGCCTGGATATTGGGGGCCGCGCCGATGCTCTCCGCCACCACCGTCGAGGACGGCTTGACGGCGTAGGGGTGGCTCTCGCTGCCCACCCACACCGCGCGGATCAGGCGCGGATCGATGGCCGCGCGCGCCAGCGCGTTCTGTGCCGCCTCGATAGACATGGTGATGACGTCCTCGTCCAGCCC
>DAOUFU010000071.1:0-34239 GCA_034429275.1 Anaerolineae bacterium
CCCGACATTGCGCGGTGGGAAAGCTCTGCAAAGCGGCTTTTCCGCGGCACATTTGCGCTCATCAAAACGCTGACCGATCCAGCGCTTTGGCGTCGGATGGCCCAGAAACTTCCCTCGTGGACCGACGAGCTAGGGGCGATTCTGCTCATTGTGATGGGTGTGGTGTTGCTAACCGCCCTCGTCAACACGACATCTGAAGCAGTGCTCTCGATCCGCATTTCCACCATTGCCCGGCAGATTTTTGGTGGCTCAGCCTACCTGGTGGGTCTTGGCCTGTTGGCTGCGGGGATCACACTGCTGCTGCCGAAATTCGGCACCTCGTTTGAACCGGGCTGGCCTCGTACAGCCGCGCTCGAAGTCGCGTTTGTAGCGTTCACTGCCTAGCTGCACCTGATGGCAAACGACCCCGAACCGCGGGCTCTGGCGCGCGAAGGCGGCGGCGGCGGTTATCTCGGCTGGGCGCTGAGCCAGCTTACCGTTACCCTGGTGGGCAACCACCTGTCGCTGCTGATATACGGCGCGCTGCTGATTGGCAGCCTGGTTGTCATGAGCGGGCTGCGCCGTGCCCATTTCGCTGCCGCATTGGCCACCACACGCGCCCAGCTTCAGAACCGCTTGAGCCGGATCGAAGCCGAGGTAGATGAGTACAGCACGCAGTTCACGCCCGAGACCGACCAGTTTGCCGCTGTTGCGGCGTTTCCGCAGCCTGTCGCGCCCCAACCAGTGAGAGGTCCGCGTGCCCCTGGTTCTGAATCCCAGCCGGCTCAGGCCGTTCCATCTTCATCGGCAGCGTCCCCGGCGCGCACATTGTCGGCACCACAGGGCAAC
Organism: Anaerolineae bacterium; assembly: GCA_034429275.1. Lineage (GTDB taxonomy): Bacteria > Chloroflexota > Anaerolineae > Aggregatilineales > Aggregatilineaceae > DAOUFU01. The sequence goes on from DAOUFU010000071.1 coordinate 829, forward strand.
GTGACTCCCACGCCTGCGCTGCCTACATCGAAGCCAAATGGTGCGGAGGTGGCACCGCCACCCGCCCCGGTCAAACCACTCACCCGCGAAGAACTTAAGAAGCGCGTCGAAGAAACACGGCGTAATCTGGGTGGGACTAACGGTCGCAGCCTGGTCAGCCCCGGTGAGCCCGGTGAACGCGAGTCCATCGTCCCGCGCGATTTTCTGCCAGATGCCCGTGTTGTCTCGGCGGCCCCACGCGCTCGCGCGCGGCGTCGGCAGTTGCCTAATTCCGAGCGATATTTCACCGTTGATGACTTTCGTGAAGTACGGAAAGTGAGCAAACGCGAGGACGGTCTGCCACCGCTTGAGCTGCTGAACGACATCGAGCTGAACAAGCCTACCGAAGAAGAAATCAATCTCAACGCGCGTATCATCAAAAACACGCTGCTGGAATTTGACGTCGAGACAGAAGTGATCGACGTCAAAGTTGGGCCTACCGTCACTCAATACGCCGTCTCACCCTACACCGAATCGGTGAATGACGAGGGTGAAACCGTGCTGAACCGCGTCCGTGTCAGCCAGATTGCCAACTTAAATGGCGATCTGGCTCTGGCGCTCTCGGCCAAACGCCTTCGCATCCAGGCCCCTGTTCCCGGACATTCCTATGTAGGTGTGGAAGTCCCCAACCGCCAGCCGAGCATTGTTGCGCTGCGCCCGGTGCTTGAATCCGAGACCTTCCACAAATATCGCAAGCGTCCGCTGGCTCTTCCGTTGGGACGAGACGTCTCTGGCGACTCGTTTGTGACCGATTTACAGACCATGCCCCACCTGCTGATCGCGGGAACAACCGGGTCCGGCAAGTCCATCATGTTGGCCGCCATGACCACGGCGTTGATCATGAACAGCATGCCCGATCAACTTCGATTGGTGCTGCTCGATCCGAAAATGGTGGAATTGTCGCGCTTTAATGGCGTGCCTCACCTAATGGGACCGGTTGAGACTGAACTCGACCGGATCATTGGAGTGCTGCGTTGGGCCACACGTGAAATGGATCGGCGGTACAAGCTTCTTGAGAAAGAAGCGGCACGCCATCTGGAAGCCTACAACCAGGCACTGGGTAAACGCCGAAAAGACGAACATCTGCCTTATATCGTGATCATCATCGATGAGATTGGCGACCTCATGATGCAGCGCCCTGAGGAGACTGAGCGTACACTGACTCGACTGGCCCAGATGGCGCGCGCGGTTGGCATTCACCTGATGGTTGCCACACAGCGCCCCAGCGTGGACGTAATCACCGGGCAAATCAAAGCAAACTTCCCGGCGCGTATCTCGTTTGCCGTTGCGTCCAGTGTGGATTCACGCGTGATCCTCGATACCACTGGCGCAGAATCACTGATGGGGCGTGGCGACATGCTGTTTCTGGCCCCCGATGCCTCCGGGCCCCGGCGTATTCAAGGTTGTTATGTGTCCGATGATGAAGTCAGCGCCGTGGTCGAATACTGGCGCAACTGGCGAGAAAACAACGCGCAAGCCGGGCAATTCGGTGGGTACGAGGTAGCCCCCTGGGAACGCGGTATGACTCGCCGCGAGGTGCTTTCCGAAACTGACCCCATGCTGGAAGACGCGATCGCGTTGGTCATCGAGGAGGGCGAAGCCTCTGCCTCGCTCATTCAGCGCCGCCTGGGCCTGGGTTATCCGCGGGCCGCGCGCATTATGGATCACCTGCACGAATTAGGCGTGGTAGGGGCTGCCCAACCGGGTGGCAGGAGTCGCAAGGTGCTGGTCAAGCCAGGTTCGGACCCCTTCAAGTCGATTATTGACAAGCGGCTAGACACGAAAAAACCAGAATAAGGCCGCGACGCTCTGCTTTGTACAGAGCATTTTGATTCGGCCAATACTCAAGCTTTGCGACACGCCCTGACGTGTCGCTTTTTTGCCTGGAGATGCGTGCTCCATTCGCCCCACTGCCGCACCGATAGGCGACATTACGTGTTTTTGTTATTGATTTTTAAAGGTCAACTCAGTAAGATACCGGACGCTGCTGTTTTCATGGACTGGGAGCCGGCTGTGTCATATCCCATATTGATCGCCCCATCGATCCTGGCTGCTGATTTCACGCGCCTGGGCGAGCAGATCGCCGAGGCCGAGCGCGCCGGGGCCGATTCGATTCATATCGATGTAATGGATGGGCGGTTCGTGCCGAACATTACGATGGGACCACTTGTTGTTGAGGCTGCGCGCCGCGTCACCTCGCTGCCATTGGAAGCCCATCTGATGATCGTCGAGCCAGAACGCCACATCCCGGCCTTTCTCGAAGCTGGAGCATCCGTCATCACGGTACATGTCGAGACTTGTCCACACCTTCACCGGACTCTTGAGCAGATTCATGATGGTGGTGCGAAGGCTGCAGTTACCCTTAACCCGGCTACGCCCGCAAGTGCAATACAAGATGTTCTACCCTTCGTCGATATGGTCCTCGTGATGACGGTTAATCCCGGTTTCGGTGGGCAGAGCTTCATCTCTTACGTGCTGCAGAAAATCCGGCAAATCCGCGAGATGAGCCGCGCACACGGATACCCCATCGACATCCAGGTCGATGGAGGCATCGATACCAGCACTGCGCCGCAGGTGGTACGGCACGGGGCGAATGCCCTGGTAGCAGGTACATCGATCTTTCATGCCGAGGCCGGTATCACCGCAGCGATCGCCGCCTTACGCCAGGCAGCCCAAGACGCTGCCAGCATCTAAAATGACCCGTGCCTCTGCACTCGCCTGCTTGGGCCAGCTTGGGATAGAATGATATTGAAGTCAGTCTGCTCATCAGAAACGGCTCCTTTCACTCAACAGGTTGGTAAAGGCCCTGGTTGACACGAGAGACGAGACAGGTCTATGACAACAAACGAAACGCCACGCGGCACTATCGAAATCTCGCCTACCGCGATTGCGACGCTCGCCGGCCATGCTGTACTTCAAACCTACGGGGTAGTAGGTATGGCTTCGCCGAACCTGGCGACGGACATCGCCGCCAGCCTGACTCGCGATCCCCATCGTGGCATCCAGGTCCGACGCGAAGATGACCATATCGTGATCGATGTGTATGTCGTGATTGAATATGGCACGCGAATCGCTTCCGTGGCCACCAGCCTGATCAACGCTGTGCGCTACTCGGTTGAACAAAGTATTGGCGTCCCGGTCGGACAGGTGAATGTGCATGTGCAGGGGCTGCGTGTCAGCCGCACAGAGTGAAAGCGTGACATAATCCCATGACAGAACATCCTTCTCAAACCACCCCCGACCCTGCCGTGTGTGATGGTCAATATCTGATGCGGTTGGCCGAAGCAGGTCGCGATTGGCTCGATCAACATCATGAGCTGGTCAATCAGTTGAATGTTTTCCCGGTACCCGATGGAGATACGGGCACCAACATGCTGCTGACGATGCGCAACGCCGTCAAAGAGGTGGCGCAGAACCCCAGCAGCAGTGTAAGCGAAGTGGCGGCCCGCATTGCGCGAGGTGCAATGATGGGATCGCGCGGCAATTCGGGTACTATCCTCTCACAGTTGTGGCAGGGTTTTGCGTTGGCCATGCGCGATCACCAGGTCATCACCCCGGAGTTGATGGTCAAAGGGCTGCGGGGCGCGGCGGATACGGCCTATCGTGGAGTGATCAAGCCGGTGGAAGGCACCATTTTGACCGTCGCGCGCGAGGCGGCAGAAGAAGCCGAAGCCGCGCTGGCCGAAACTCAGGACATGGTTGCTATCCTCGATCGCGTCGTACAGCGTGCCAAACAGGCATTGGCCCGTACGCCAGAACTGCTGCCCATCTTGAAAAAAGCGGGGGTCGTGGATTCCGGTGGCAGTGGGTTGGTTTATATCCTTGAAGGGATTCTGCGCCATGTACGCGGTGAAGTCGTGAGTCTCGAAGAGCAGCGCGCTCAGCAAGCCGTCGAAGACCTGGCCGCCACACTCGCCCCAGAGGATGAACTGGGTTACGGTTACGATGTTCAGTTCATTTTGCAGGGCGAGCATCTGAACGTCGATGTGGTTCGTTCGGCAATTGACGCCATGGGCTGGTCTACGGTAGTGGTGGGGGATGAGACGGCCATCAAAGTGCATGTTCACGTTCATGATCCGGGCATTCCGCTCAGTTATGGGGCCAGCCTGGGCCACCTCAGCGATATCGTGGTGGAAAACATGCAGGCTCAATACCAGGACTATGTGCGCGAACGTTCAAGACATCAGGCTGAAGGGGCGCACCATCTGGGAGATATCCCTGCCCCTGAACTAAGCGACGGCGATATCGGCGTCGTAAGCGTGGCCTCTGGCGAGGGATTGGCGCGGGTTTTCCAGCAGTTGGGGACCTCTCAACTGGTGATGGGCGGCCAGACCAACAACCCCAGCACGCAGGAAATTTTGGAGGCGATTCTTCGAGTGCCCACCCGGCAGGTGATCCTGCTGCCGAACAACAAGAACATCATCCTCGCGGCTGAACAGGCTGCACGCCTCGCCGCCGAGCAGGATATCTCGGTGGTTGTGATCCCGACTCGGAGTATGCCGCAGGGAATCAGCGCCATGCTCCCCTATGATCCGCATGGAGACCTGGAACAGGTCGCCGCCGCCATGCATGATGCCAAAGATGATGTCTCAACCGGTGAGATCACCGTCGCCACCCGCACGGTTGAATTGAACGGTGTGCAAGTCGATGAGGGGCAGATTATTGGCTTGGTGAACGGTTCTCTAGCCGTTTCGGGCGACGATCTGACCACTGTCGTCATTGAGACGCTGCACAAGATGTGTAGTGCCAGCTGCGAACTCGTCACACTCTACTACGGTGGCGATCTCGAATTGGCCGAAGCGGAACAAGTTGTGCAAAAACTGCGAGAGACTTTTGAAGAGCAGGATTTTGAGCTGATTTATGGAGGCCAACCCCATTACGCTTTTATCATGAGTGCGGAATGAACAGTACATCCTGGTAGTGAGGAAGGATTCTCGCGTGGGCAAAGTTCGGATTGTTACAGACAGCTCGGCTCAGTTCCTCGATCCTGAGATCATCGAGCGCTATGACATCCAGGTCGTGCCGCAGACTGTTCATATCGGCTCACAGTCATTTCGCGAAGGCTCGGAACTAGACGCCGATGCCTTTTTTCGGCTGATGAGTAGCAACACCGGCCACCCCATTACCGTGACTGCGCCCTCTGTTGAACAGTTCGCCGAGGTGTACAGCCGCCTGAACCGCACAACCGACCAGATTCTCTCTATGCACGTGTCGCGTCACATGAGCCAGACGTGGGATAACGCCCGCCTTGCCACCAAGACTCTTTTGGGGCGGTGCGAGATTGCGGCGGTGGACTCGCAAACCACGTCGGTCGGATTAGCTATGCTCGTCGAATTAGCCGCCCAGGCCGCTGAGGACCACGAATCGCTCGAAGATGTGGTCCGCATCGTACGCGCAGCACTTCCCCGAGTCTACAGCGTGTTCTACGTCGAGTCTCTGCACTACCTGCGCTACAATGGGCTGCTTAGCGAAGCCCAGACTATTCTCGGCACCATGCTCGACATCAAACCCTTCCTCACCATTGAAGATGGCGAACTTATGCCGATGGAAAAGGTTCGCACCCAGGCCCAGGCCATTGACAAGCTGGTGGAATTCGTCTCGGAATTCTCCGACGTCGAGAAGCTGGTTATTCTACAGAATACGCCTCACCCCAACGACCGCACCCGCCTGCTTCAGGATCGGCTCGCCGCCGAGTTTCCAGGAGGGTCCTTCCCTGTTGCGCTCTACGGTCCTAGCCTGGCGGCTTTAATTGGTCCAGATGCGATGGGTATCGTCGTCTGCGAGAATCCTGACCTTGAGGAAGCTGAATAATGGCTCAAATTTTGATTATGGCCGACAGCACCTGCGATGTGCCAGCGGCCTGGGTACAGCGATACGACCTGCGTATCGTACCCACCTTCGTTCACTTTGGGACCGAGAGTCTGGCGGATGATGGAGTCCAGCTCACCCGCGCAGCCTTTTATGAGCGCCTAGGCACCGATCCTCACCATCCCACCACATCAACACCTCCACTGGGGGTAACAATTCGCGTACTGCAGCGCGCCCTCGAAGACGCCGATCATGTCATCGCGCTCACCGCTCCCGCCAAGCTCAGTGGCATCTACAACATTTTCCGCCTGGCTGCCGAGCAGTTTGATCCCTCTCGTGTGACCTTGATCGACAGCCAGCACTTGAGCATGGGAATGGGATGGCAGATCAAAACCGCTGCGGACATGATCGAAGCGGGCGAATCACCCGAAGCCATACGCGCAGCCTTGATCGCCATGCAGCCCAGAATCGAAATCTGGGCTGCCCTCGCCAGCATGGAGCACCTTAAGCGCAGCGGGCGAGTGAACTGGGCTGCCGCTGCCGTTGGCGATTGGCTGCAAATCCGGCCTATCATTCGCCTGGCCATGGCAGAAGTGACCTCGGCCCGGCGGGTACGAACATCACAGCGCGCCTATGCGGCATTGATCGAGCTTGCTCGCGCCGCTGCTCCAATCGAACATATCGCCTTCTTGCACACGCAGAACCCAGCCGGTGTACAGCAGCTGGCCGCCGATCTCGCCGACCTCAACCGAGACATTCCGCCAATCATTGTTGATGTCACCCCTGTCATCGGCGTTCATGTTGGCCCCAATGCGCTTGGCTTAGCGGTTGTGCGCGCGTCATGACCTTTACGATAGGAAACGCCTATGCCCTCGGCACTGGAAACCCTGGTCAAAATCCTAAAACTGGAACAATCTACCGGCTATAAGGATACGGCTGTCATCGGTGGACTGAAGTCGTTTGCGACCAACTGGGAAGCAGACGCTCACCGCCAGGCCAAAATCCCTGAACACCACCAGTTGATTGATGAATTGGTCCGACTCATGCATAGCTATGGTCAGGCCGAGCAGGTCGATCGACGTCATGAGACTGTAAAATACATGTTGGGGCGAATTACCGGGCGCATCCCTGCCCCACCGGACTTACCACCATCGGCCTATGCCGCGACACCGCCGCCTACCCCCGGTGATGCATCCGCCCACGCTTCGTCCGATGAGCGTCAGACCGAAACGCCGGTGACGGAATTCATCGCCCCTGCTGGGCAGGACATGCCAACAGCTCGCAGCGAGGAAAACATCGGCTCCAACCTGCCCGTTGATATTGAACCAGATGATACGGTCGAAGCCGACGCGGCTTATGTGGAGGATGATTTCGCGGCTGCGGAATCTTTCGACAATGAGATTGTTGAGGATTCCGAATATCCTGACGAAGCTGTGGAAGACTCCCCGCCGGAATATTCCGCACCCCAGGCACCACCTCCGGCGCGAGCAACCGTGCGCCATCGCCATCGCAAACGCCAGCCCCTTTCTCTTGAAGAGGCGGAAGCTCGCTTGCGTGAGTTGAATCAGCCGGTTACTGTGCTCCACAAAGTGGGCGACAAGATGGCCGAGAAGCTGAACCATCTTGGCATCTTCACCATTGAGGATATGCTTTTCAATCTCCCGCGACGGTACGATGACTATACCCGCCTGCGTACGCTCAACAAGGTGCGGCCCAATGAAACGGTGACTGTGGTGGCCGAGGTGCGCTCAGTCGCGCGTCAGCAGGGTCGTGGTGGACGCCCCTATTTGCTCGTCATGGTGGATGACGATACCGCCGTCTTGCAGGTCGTTTTCTTCGGCCAGATGTGGCTTCAACGCCAGTTCAAGCGCGGAAGCCAGATTGTATTGAGCGGTAAAACTGAGATGTTCCGCGGCCAGTTGATGATGATCAATCCCGAATGGGAACCGGTGGAGCGTGAACATATCCACACCCAGCGCATCGTACCGGTATACCCGCTCACCAAAGGGCTTTCTGCGCGCACCATGCGCCGCCTGACTCATCAGGTCATCGACGAGTGGGGTGAACGGATTCCCGACTATATGCCGGCCAGCGTGCTGGAGCGCACCGAGCTACCAGAACTGGGATGGGCACTGGAGCAGGCTCATTTCCCCGATTCATTCGAGGCCCTCGATTTGGCGAAGGCGCGTCTCAGCTTCGATGAGCTGTTCCTGTTCCAGATGGCCATGCTTGGTCAGCGGCGCGAGTGGCAGTCAGTGCCCGGTCAGCCGATTCAGGTCGATGACGACTGGATGGATGCGTTTATCCAGAGCCTGCCCTATCCTCTGACCGGTGCTCAGCAGCGTGCGCTGAACGACATCCGCGCCGATATCGCCCGCGATGTGCCCATGAACCGCCTGCTTCAGGGTGATGTTGGCTCCGGCAAGACGGTCGTCGCGGCTGCGGCTCTGGCGATGGCTGTGCGGTCTGGCAAACAAGCCGCAATCATGGCTCCAACCAGCATCCTGGCCGAACAGCACATGCGAAGCATCAGCCGCCTGCTGACACAGTCCCCCGGTGGAGACCAGATTCACATCCGGCTGCTGACGGGCAATACCAGCCCTGCCGAGCGCGATGAGATCTATCGCGGCCTGGCCGAAGGATGGGTACATGTGGTGATCGGCACGCACGCGTTAATCCAGGGCGGAGTCAGCTTCCACAACCTGGGCCTGGCTGTCATCGATGAGCAGCACCGGTTTGGGGTCGAGCAGCGAGGCGCGTTACGAGGCAAAGGACACAACCCCCACATTTTGATCATGACCGCCACTCCGATCCCGCGCACGCTGGCCTTGACCCTGTATGCCGACCTGGATCTCAGCATCATCGACGAGATGCCGCCCGGTCGGATGCCGGTTGAGACGCGCGTTCTGACCCCCATCGAGCGGGAGCGTGCTTACAGCTTTATCATTTCCCAGATCGAAAAAGGGCGTCAGGCGTTCGTCATTTACCCACTGGTGGAATCTTCGGAGAAGATGGAAGAGGTTGGCGCGGCAGTCGATGAATTCGAACGGCTGCGCGATACTGTTTTCTTCCGCCAGCGCGTGGGGCTGGTGCATGGCCGCATGTCCCCGGCAGAAAAAGAGGCGGTAATGGCCTCGTTCGCTGCTGGCGAACTGGACATCCTGGTCGCTACTTCGGTGATCGAAGTGGGAATCGACATTCCGAACGCCACAACCATTCTGATCGAAAACGCCAATCGTTTTGGGTTGGCTCAACTTCACCAGTTCCGGGGACGTGTCGGGCGTGGCGAACACCCATCGTATTGCCTGTTGCTGGCCGAAAGTGCCTCCGAAGAGGCAAATAAGCGCCTTCAGGCCATGGAAGAAACCACCGATGGCTTCCGACTGGCAGAAATCGATTGGAAGCTGCGTGGCGCAGGTGATTTGCTCGGGCTGCGGCAGAGCGGCATGAGCCAATTCCGATTGGCCGATTCGATGAACCCGCGCCAGGTCGAGCTGGCTCAGCGCGAAGCGCGCACTGTATACGCAGAGGACCCCACGCTGCAGCAGCCCGAACACGCGCTTCTGGCGCGTCGAATCCGTGCCCAGCAGTCCCGGTACGCCGATATCAGCTAATCAGACAAAGGACAGGCTATTGGATCGCATCACGCGCGCGCTTTATCCCGGCTCGTTCAATCCGGTCCACTACGGACATATCGACATCGCTCGGCGTGCTCTTCGAGTATTCGACGAGGTGATCATCGCTATTTATGTTCACCCCGGCAAGCCTGAACTCTTCCAGATCGAGGAACGACTGAGTCTGGTTCAGCAGGCGTTCGAAGATGAGCCCCGTGTGCGAGTTGCGTCATACAGTCAACTGACTGTAGACTATGCAAAACAGGTAGGCGCACGCGCGATTGTCCGTGGGCTGCGTGTATTTTCGGACTTTGAGCTGGAATTCCGCATGGCGCTGGCCAACCGGCGGCTCGCCCCGGAAATCGAAATCGTGAATTTCATTGCCGCAGAGGAACATTTACATATCAGTTCCAGCACTATTCGCGAGATCGCATCGCTGGGGGGCGATGTCTCTTCGATGGCCCCGCCCCATGTGGTCGAGATGTTGGTCCGGCGTTTCGCCCAACTGCGGGCGGAAGGTTCCACCTCATCCTTCATGACCAGCATCAAAGACTAGATTCTGCCGGCATCAACAGCACAGGCAGTCATGCGATTGCTTGCGATAAGAGTGCTCAAGCCGAAGTGTGGAGGGACGCATGGATATTCAGCATCTGGTTGACCGCCTGGAAGATTTGATTGATGAGGGACGTCACCTCTGGTTCAGCAAATATACCCTCATTGATGAAGAACACGCGCTTGAGATCATTGACCAGATGCGCATCTCGGTCCCCGAACAGATCGAGAAGGCGTCGCGCCTGATCAATCAGCGCGATCGTCTGCTGGCGCAGGCCAATGAAGAGGCGACTCGTGTTGTTGAGCTGGCTCGTCAGCGTGCTGAGGAAATGACCCAGCGTGATGCCATCGTGCAAACTGCTGAGAACCGCGCCAAGAACATCATTGAACAGGCGCGCCGCGAAGCCGAAGCCATCCGGGCCGACGCCGATGCCTATGTCATGAATGTGCTCAAGGACCTGGAAGACCAGCTTGAGCGCAACCTGATCGTGGCACGCAATGGCATTGCCAAGATCGAGCAGGAACGCGAGGTCAACCAAGCGCGCCTGCAGCAGGCGTATGAAGCTGCCGCCGCCGAAATGAGCACCGCCGTCCGCCAGCTTTCGACAGCGCATACCCTGCCCCAAGCTTCCGCCGAAGAAGAAGAGACCGCTTCGGTGTTTGGGTCTGCGCCGCGCGAGAGCGCCGGGGGCGCGCATTAGCGATCGAAACCAGCCTGCGAACGGGTGTGACTCTTGACAGCGACCCTTGCGCTGCTTTATAATGCTGCCCGTTGCCCGGCGTGATTAGCCGACGCAAAAGCACGCTTAAGGAGAAGCTCTCATGGGTCCGCTACCCAAGCGAAAAATGTCCAAAAGTCGGCGCGACAAGCGCCGTGCGCACGATCATCTGTCCCTGCGCCACCTGGTCGTTTGTGATCAATGTGGCGAATACAAGCCCGCGCATCATGTCTGCCCCAAGTGCGGCACCTATGATGGACGTGAAGTGCTCAAGATTGAAGAGGACGAAAGTTAGTTTTTCCTCTGTCTCACACATGCAATCGGGGCCGTGTTGTCGGTGGACAACACGGCTCTTTGCGTTTTATCACAGCTCATCCCTTCCGAAAGGATGTACATCATGATCGATTGGACACACACGGCGCTTGTTTTCCCCGGTCAGGGATCGCAAGAAGTTGGTATGGGGGCTGATCTGGCAGCCCAATATCCTCAGGCTCAGGCTGCTTTCGCCGAAGCTGACGACATCCTGGGCACGTCGCTCAGCCGGCTCTGCTTTGAAGGCCCCGTCGATGATCTCAACGATACCTACAACACTCAGCCTGCGCTCTATGTGATGGGCGTGGCCGTGCTGCGCATCCTGCGCGACTCGTTGGGCGATGCCTTACGCCCTGGCTTCGTTGCCGGTCACAGCCTGGGTGAGATCACCGCGCTCACCGCCGCCGGAGCGTTGGATTTCGCAGAAGGCGTCAAACTTGTCCGCGAACGAGGCCGCCTGATGCGCGAGGCAACTCACCGCGCGCCCGGCGCGATGGCAGCAGTGCTCGGCCTGGAAAATGAGGATTTGCAGGCCGTGTGCGACGAGGCCAGCCGACAAACCGGCCAACCGCTGGTGATCGCTAATGACAACTGCCCCGGTCAGTTGGTCATCTCTGGAGATCGCGCCACGCTGGCCATTGCCATCCCGTTAGCCACCGCGCGCGGGGCAAAGCGCGTCGTAGAACTTCCCGTGAGTGTTGCTTCCCATTCACCCCTCATGGCATCGATCTCGCCTGACTTTCGCGCTGTACTAGACTCTACAACCTTCGTTGATCCCACCATCCCGGTGGTAGGCAATGTGATCGCCAGGCCGCTCACCAGCGCTGCCGCAATACGCGATGAATTGGGCCAACAGCTGACCTCGACAGTACGTTGGACAGAATCAGTCCGCTATATGGTGGCGCAAGGGGTGACTACCTTTATCGAACTTGGTCCCAAAGATGTGCTGAGCGGCTTGATACGGCGCATTGAACGAGATGTGGTTCGCGTGACATTGAACAGTGCAGCCGCCACGGCAGAATTTCTCAGCGGTCAGAGCGATTCCCTCATGTAATACAATCCCCGGTGACCGGGTGGGCATCTTGTTCATCCAGAACCGCAAAATGTGCAACATGCACAACATTTAGTGATCCACCCAGACAACATCAACGAATTTGCTGCCTGGGTGGTTTTTTCTTTGTATAAATTACCCAACGTTGTGCCTGGATGCCGCTCTTGGGTCCATTATAATCGCTTCCATCATTTGATTGTGCTCCTGACTCCATAAGAGAGGACATACCATGGAAGACAAGGCTCTCGAAATCTTGGAAGTCGTGAAAGCCGAAGACGTCAAATACATCGACCTCCAGTTCACCGACATCTTCGGCACGACCAAGAGTGTGACGATCCCTAGCACTGGCCTGGAAGAAGCCCTCGACCGGGGTGTCTGGTTTGATGGGTCGTCCATCCAGGGCTTTGCTCGCATCCAGGAATCCGACATGTTCCTGCGCCCGGACCCGGTCACCTTCCGCGTCCTGCCGTGGACGAGCGATGGCAATCTGCGCGCCCGCATCATCTGCGATGTCTACAACCCGGACGAAACTCCCTTCGAAGGCGATCCGCGCTATGCTTTGCGTCGGGCTGTTGCTCATGCCGCCGAGATGGGATACGTCTACAACACCGGCCCCGAACTGGAATTCTTCCTTTTCCGCGAAGACGGCCAGTCCGCTGTGCCGCACGATGTTGGCGGCTACTTCGACTTCTCGCCCGGTGACGAAGCGCAGCGCGTGCGCAGTGAAATTGTGAACAACCTGTTGGCCCTTCGAATCAAGGTGGAAATGAGCCACCATGAGGTAGCCATTGGCCAGCACGAGATCGACTTCCGCTATTCGGATGCGCTCCACAGCGCCGACAACTCGATCACGTTCAAATACACGGTCAAGGGTGTCGCTGCCAAGCATGGCCTGTTCGCCACCTTTATGCCCAAACCGGTCTTCGGCATCAACGGCAGCGGGATGCATGTCCATCAGAGCCTGGCAGACGCCAAAACCGGGAACACCTTGATGTACGATGCAAAGGGCGAGTTTGCACTCTCCAAGCTTGCGCGCCAGTTCGTTGCCGGTCAGTTGGCCCACGCCCGTGCACTTGCCGCGGTGGTGGCCCCCACCATCAACAGCTATAAGCGCCTGACTCCTGGCTACGAAGCTCCGGTCTATGTGTGTTGGGCACAGCGAAACCGCTCCGCCCTGATCCGGGTCCCACGTTATTCACCGGGCCGCGAAAACAGCACGCGCGTTGAACTACGCTTCCCGGATCCGAGCTGCAACCCCTATCTGGCCTTTGCAGTAATGCTCGAAGCGGGCCTCGACGGCATCAAAAAGGGCATGGAGCCACCTGCTCCGGTGTCGGATGACGTATTCCACTGGAGTACCGCGGAGCGTGAAGCGCACGGTGTGGGTGTGCTGCCCGGCACGCTCCAGGAAGCGCTGGATGAACTCGCGACGGATGACGTGGTGAAGAGTGCGCTCGGCGACCACATCTATCAGGCCTACGACCGCGCCAAGCGCGCCGAGTGGGATGAATACCGCATCCATGTTTCCAGCTGGGAACTCGAACGTTACCTGTACACCCTGTAGCGCCATACGGTTCCTGGTCCGGATTGTCCGAATACCTTGTTCATGGGGCGGCCTGCGAGCTGCCCCGTTTTTTCCCATGCGGACTCACTACAGGTTATGCTATCATCCATCTTGATTGCTTCGCCATTCAGCCGCTTCGAGGTCACGATGAGCAGCAGTACCGCCCGACATAAAGCCTCCGCCGCCGATCGAGGCCCGATCCCAGTGGCTATTGTTACCGTCAGCGATTCACGAACACTCGATACAGATGAGAACGGTGCTTACCTGCGCGTCCAGATCGCCGCAGCCGGACATGTCGTCAGCGGTTATCGGCTGATCAAAGACGAAGTGGCCCAGGTAGAGGCAGCACTTGATGAACTGACGGCCAGCGGTGCGCGCGTTGTTCTGTTCAATGGGGGTACCGGCATATCCACCCGCGACCGCACGTTTGATGCGCTCAACCGCAAGTTGGAAAAGACCCTACCAGGGTTCGGAGAGCTGTTCCGAATGTTGAGCTACGAGCAGGTCGGCGCTGCCGCGATGCTCTCGCGCGCAACCGCAGGCATTTACCGTAACTGCCTGGTTTTTTCGACTCCCGGCTCTCCCGCTGCGGTCCAACTTGCCTGGGAAAAATTGATTGTTCCCGAACTCCAGCACCTGGTCTGGGAGCTAGAACGTTAGCGCCCTTTCCGGGGAAAAAACGCATTTTCGCCATTGACGACCGTCCCTGCCCTGGTATAATATCACCCTGTCAGGCGACGTAGCTCAGTGGTAGAGCAGGGGACTCATAAGCCCTGGGTCGTGTGTTCAAATCACACCGTCGCCATCTCCCCCATCTCCGCAAACGCGGAGATTTTTGTTTGTCGTGTTGAAGAGCAGTTGTGCGCGCGCCGAGATCAGGTACAATTCGTAACGCGTTTTCACTCGTTATTTGACCCGTGAGGAGATCATGACAGGACCGTTCATTGTGTTCTTTGGCCCGCCAGGTTGTGGCAAGGGAACTCAGGCCAAGCGTATCCAGGAGGCCCTCCATCTCGCCCAGATTTCCACCGGCGACCTGTTCCGCAAGCACCTCGGCGAAAAAACCCCCCTCGGCGTTCAAGCTCAGAGCTATATGTCGCGTGGCGAGCTGGTGCCGGATGAAATCACCATTGGCATGGTGCGCGAGCGCCTACAGCAACCCGATATCCAACAAGGCGTGATGTTCGATGGCTTTCCGCGGACCGGGCAGCAGGCCGCCGCGCTTGATGCGCTGCTGAACGAGCTTGGCAGCAAAGTCGATCTGGTAATCGATTTTGTGTTGCCCATTGAAATCTCGCGCCAGCGCCTGTTGGGCCGCCAGGAAGGCCGCGCCGACGACAAGCCCGAAGTCATCGAAAAGCGTCTGAATGACCATGCTGCCGTTGAAGCCAGCGTGATGCCGCATTACAAGGCGCGGCCCGGCCTGGTCAAACAAGTGGACGCAACTCGGTCGATCGAGGAGATATACCAGGATGTGCTGGCCCTGGTCCAGTCCGTAATGTCATAGCGCGCCAATCATTCCGAGAGCGGCGCGCCTGTGGTTGCGCCGCTCTCTTCTCGACGCCAGTCGAGGAGTCTGCCGTATGAGCACTGAACGCCAGTCCGACCTGCGTCTGAACGTTGGTTCGCAAGTTGGCCCGTACAAGATTCTGCGCCTGGTCAACCGGGGAAAAACCAGCGCAGTCTACCGTGCCCATGCGCCTCGGCTCGGCAGAGATATCGCTCTCAAAATCCTCCAGCCCGGCCTCCCGCTCACCCCCGATTTGATCGCATGTTTCACTCAGGAAGTCCGGGCCATAGCAGCGCTCAAACACCCCAACCTCATCCGGGTGTACGATTATGGCACCTACCGCAGTGCCGGCTATGTCGTCATGGAGTGGATCGCGGGGTCCAGCCTGCGCGACATGCTCTCGTCACGCCCAACTGGGTTGGACCGCGAAGATACCGACCGGCTCTTTGGCGAGATTGCCAGCGGCGTTGCCAGTGCCCATGACCACAACATCATTCACGGCAATATCAAACCGGACAATGTGCTGCTGGATACCAGCCAGCGCCCGGTTCTGACCGATTTTTCGGTGTCCTGTATGAGGCGATCAATTGCGCTGGCGGAACCGGTGAATGCCGCTGTTTACCTGTCCCCTGAGCAAGCTCGCGGCGGTCCGCTCACTCCGGCGTGCGACATCTACGCCCTGGGAGTATTGCTCTATGAGATGGTGACAGGAACTATTCCATGCCAGGGCAAGCCTCCGTTTTCTGATTCCAGCGAATCAGTTCTTTTACCGCCAAGCCGGATCAGAGTTGGGCTTGATCCGCGCATAGATCAGGTCGTGCTGACTGCGTTGAGCCTGGACCCCAGCGAGCGATATGCTTCCGTGCGCGACATGATCGGGGACTTGCAGCGGCGCGTGACCGTAGGGGTTGGGTACGACACTGTGACTCTGGGGCGCTCCACCGCTGAACAGGTGCGGCGATCTCGTGCGGAGATTCGGCGCTTTGAACGTTCGCGTGCTGACGAGAAGCCACAGTCTGCTGAGGACACCTCATCGGAAGTCCTTTCACAGTTCTCGTCGCGGAATATGCTGCCCCTCGTTGGAGCAGGCATCCTGATCCTGGTCGTCATTATTTTGGTCGTGCTGTGGGCAGCATGACCTGTTCCGCCCCACTATCGATAGGGGTTGTAGTTCGGCCCAAACACCTGGACCATTAACGCCCCGATTCGGGCGCGATCAGGGACCAGAATATCCTGCCCCTGCCAATTCTGCGGGATAACGTACTCCCAGCCGACGATTCCGCTGGTGAAATTTGTGGCTGGAATGTCTTTGAGCCACCATGCTAGCTGCATGATTTGGTCCAGGGCCAGCCCTGTATCGATTCCCGCGTCGAGTTCGGACCACAACGCCGGAGCCTCTAGCGCCATGCGCGACAGCATATCAAGGGCCAACACTTTGTCCCGAATCGCGTATAGCACCTGCTGTTGACGCCGCGCCCGGTCAATATCGTCTGATCCGTGCCTGCTGCGAGCATACTTGAGAGCCGTCCGCCCATCCAACTGCTGCGGCCCGGCAGCCAGGTAGAATGGGTCATACCCATAGTTCATGTCGGGATAGAGAGGATCGGAAATCGGCTTTTCGACATTGACCGTGATTCCCCCCAGCAGGTCAACGATCCGAATAAAGCTATCGAAGTCCACGACGGCATAATCATTCACCGGGATGCCAAAATTGTACTGCACGGTTTGCATTGCCAGCCGCGCACCTCCGCCCGGCTGCGACAGCTCACCCACGCCGTAGGCCGTGTTGATTCGCTGGATTCCAAATCCCGGCACATCCACATACAAATCGCGTGGAATGCTCAATATCCCCACACTGTTGGTTACCGGGTCCAGGCTGATCAACATCATGGTGTCGGTACGATAAGTCGCGTTCTCGCCGGGTCTGCGGTCCAATCCCATCATTAGCATGGCGAACCGCTCTTTGCCATCCCAGGGGTGGATCAACATGCTTTGGCCCTGATCCCCCAGCAGGCCGCCCACCGCTTGATCGCCCCCCACATCAAGGATGCCGCCTACCCCATACAGGGCCGAAGTAGGCTCCTGAGCTGGACCTTTTTCAATCGGGGTGTCATCGCCACGCGCCGCCTGAAGCACCAGGAACAAGCCAAGACTCGCTACAATCGTTACACCCAACACCGACGCCGCGAGCAGCACCCACATCCACTCACCGGGCGATCCCAAATCGCCCGTGTGATTCGATCGGGCCTTTCTTCCACGCGGGGGATAACCGGCATAGCGGTTTGAGGCGGCTGGTACTATACCAGGCACAGGTTCAGCCTGCACGCCGCGCCGTTCCAGCCGATTTTCTGACCGTTGTCCTTCTTGATAAGGCAAAAAATGCGGCTCAGTGGGTCGAAGCGGTGGCTGGTGGGGGGGCTGGGGCAAAGGGTTGTCGGACATCAGCAACTCTCAATTGACGGATAGTTTCATTGTAAAGCCAATCAAGTATTCCCTCAATGTGTTATTATCCTTCTGTTGATCTACGATTCACCCATGTGGAGTGTTGGCTGCATGAGCCGCAAAACCTGGCGCTTACTGGTTACCTATTCGGCTGACGGCCCCATGAACATGGCGATCGATCAGGCCATCATGGAGGCTGTTGCCGAACAGCGCGTTCCCCCCACCCTGCGGTTTTATGCATGGCAGCCGCCTTGTCTCTCCTTGGGTTATACCCAACCGGCCCGCGAGACGGATCGCGCACGGTTGGAGAGATTTGGCTGGGGCCTGGTGCGCAGGCTCACCGGCGGGCGAGCTGTACTGCACATCGACGAACTGACCTACAGCGTTGCACTGCCCGATCACGATCCCATTGTGGCGGGCGATATCGTGACCAGCTACCGCAATCTGAGCCGAGCGCTGGTCGCTGGACTACAGACGCTGGGAGCCGCACCACGCGCCGAGAAGCGCTCCCAGGACCAAACCAGGGAGCACGGGCCTGTATGCTTCGAGGTTCCCAGCCACTACGAGATCACCATTCACGAAAAGAAACTGGTAGGCAGTGCGCAGGTCCGCAAATTTGGCGCAGTGCTGCAACATGGGTCACTGCCGCTCTACGGGGATATCGCGCGTATCTGTGACGCGCTCGTGTTTGACGATGAAAACGTCCGATCTGCGGCCAAAGACCGTGTCCGACAGCGCGCCACGACTCTCGCCGGTGCGCTAGACGCTGAGATCAGTTGGGAACAGGCGGTGACAGCTATGATCGAGAGCTTTTGCGCCACCTTCGACCTGGACCTGGTCGAATCGGATACGCTCACGCCCGACGAACAGAACCGTGCCAGGTTCCTGTGCGAAACCCAATATGGCAGCGAAGACTGGACATCCCGCTTTTAGTCTTCCGCGAGCGTGATTTCTACGACGTCGGTCACGAGCCGCCCCCAGGCGCTGTCGCGTTTGCCCCCAAGCAGCTTTCATGCGGGGGTACGACCTCACTGCTGGGCCGAAATTCGATCTCAGAATATCCCATGCCTGAGATCAGCTTCGCCAGTGTCTGCTGAGCACTCCGGAACGCCTCGTCGGACCAGTCCTGCTCTTCGGCGACAGCCATCAATTGGGTGATCCCTTCGGCATGAGCCAGCGTTTGCATTTCTCTCAGTGTGGCCCCACAGTTGCCACTGCCCAGGTAATTTGTCCCGCAGTCCCATTTTTCGACGATAGGGTTGTGCAATGCGCAGCCGGTGAACTGAACAGGCGGCAGTGTCATGATCAGGCGGTCGCCCTCGATCACGAAATTGCTCTCATTGACCCGCGACAGGTCATAACCGAGATTCGCCTGGCCTGTGTATCGCATTCGCAGTTGAGCATCGGCCAGCAGGCCAGGACGTTCTTTCACTGTGGTGACCCAGATGACTTCGGTGCCCTCCAGCGCGGTCAGCAGCGCCTGCTCACGGATACCTTCCACAATGACCGTCACATCCGTCACGCGCGCAGGTTTGGTTTTGAGACCCAGCGTTTCCTTGAGGCTCTCCAACGGGTCATCGAGATATCCCATGATGGTGGTCACGCCGATCACAACGACGATCACCACCACCAGCATCAGCCCCATCTGCAATGCGCTGATCACACCGCACTGCGGCATTAAGCACCCAAGCGGAGAACGCCGGCTGCGAGGTTCCGGCGCGGCCATACGGCGTTTCAGCTTTTCGACCCGCGCGTCCGAACTACCGGACTCTCCCACTGCATCGTGCTCCCGTGTCGCCCGGTTGTTTTCCGGTGCTGTCTTGCTCATTGCGCCGATCTCCTCTTGATGAAGCCTCTTTTCACAGCTCAAGGAACTGGTATTGGTCTCCGTCCACAAAACCCCGCTTGCGGTAATAGGCTCGTGTGCCTACCGCCGAAATCACCGCCAGGCGGCGGTATCCGCGCGCGCTGGCCAGTTCGACAGCGCGGGTGATCAACTCGCGCCCCAGGCCGCTGTGCTGAGCCTTCCCTGCCATTTCCTGCCCGATTCCCAGCGCCTGCCCATAGACGTGCACCTCACGGATCATTGCCGCCTGGTCGAGTTCATCCATGATCGGGGGAACATTCGGCAGCGAAAGGCGCAAAAAAGCGGCAATCCGACGATCATCGGTGATATATTGCAAAAACACCTCTTCGCTCACTGAGGTACTGTACCACACTTCGTCGATATGCAAACTGGCAGGATCGACGGGCTGTCCACGTATCTCCCTCGCGCGGATGTTGGGGTTAGGCAGGTTGCGCACATGCAGTGTCTGTTCAACAATCTGCCGGAAGTTAGTCGGCATCTCCCCCGCCACGATGGATGTGCCCGGAATGTCTCGCACCACCCGCGTCAACCGGCAGTATTCAGGCGTCTGCTGGAAGCAAGCAACTAGCACATCAAGCAGTTCTTCGTTGGTATAGGGTCTCCACTGCCCGCTCTGATAAAGCTGCATCAGTTCCGCGCTTTCGATGAGTGAGCACGGGTACAGCTTAAGTTCATCGGGCCGTATGGCGGGGTCGTCAAACAGACGCGCGTAATCGGCCACATCCCGTTCAGGCGTCGATCCGTAGAGATTGGGCATCCAGTGCGCATGGATTTTGAACCCTGCCTGCCGCAGCAGACCAACTGCGCGCCGGGTCATTTCAACCGAATGGCCCCGCTTGTTCATGCGCAGCACCTTGTCATCCAGGCTTTGGATGCCGATCTGGACCTTGGTCGCCCCCAATCGGCGAATCCGGCGAACTTCTTCAGCGCTGATATGGTCCGGTCGAGTCTCGACCACCAGCCCCACACAACGCAACGCGGCCTCTTCATTCTCCCGGTGCAGTGCTTCGATTTCGTCCCAGGTAGCGTACTCATCAACCACCCGGCGCGGACGTTCGCCGCGCGCCACTGCCATTGCCACCTCACGCGACCGGCGCATTTCCTCGCGGTAAATCTGCTGCACCGCCTGGTTATAGCTTTGCTCCAGCTGCGCCCCCTGCAGTTCAACGCTCGTGACACGATCTGGATGAAGCTGAGACACCTCGCGCAGTGCGGTTAGCACTTCGGCACTGTGATTGATCCCTTTGCCAAAATCGTGCAACGCCTCGAAAATCCGCTTAACGAACCAAAGTTGATAGGTTTCGGGGTAAAATGACCAGGTGCCGCCCAGGATGATCACTTCGATCTTATCGAGCGGATGGCCCGTATCATGCAGCGTTGTCAGGCGCGAATAGGTCTGAAGGTATGGGTCGAAGTTGTTCTGCTCGGCACGCTGCGCGCCCGGCTCCCCAACGAGATAACTCTTGGGCATCCGCACATCGTTCGGGCAGAAGACACATTCACCAGGGCATGGGAACGGCTTGGTGAGCACCGTCACTGGCGTCACGCCGGAGATGGTCCGCACCGGTTTCATACGAAGCCGGGCGACAATCTCATCATCAAATGGAGGTAAGCCGTGATTCCCGGCCAACGTGCGGTAAGCCTGGATCAGGTCGCTGTTGGTGAAGAAGCCATCCCCATCCTTGGGGTGCAGGCTAAGCAGTCTCCCCAGGTTATCACGTGTCAGAGACGGCTGGTCGATCACGCCGCGCAAGATGGCCAGCAGGGGTTCCCGGTAGTAGTCTACATCCACCGGAGGGCGGTATTTTTTACTCATAGGCTGCCTTGTCGTGATTATGCACACCGAATCTTACCATGAATGAGGCTATCATCAAACGCTTGAACGACCTGAACCGCGAATTTTATCGCGTGACCGCTGCCAGCTTTGACCGCACGCGGGACCAACCCTGGCCTGGATGGGAACGTCTGCTGCCCTTTCTGCACACGCCGTTGAGCGCGCTGGATGTGGGCTGCGGCAATGGGCGTTTTGGGCGCTTCCTGGTGGATCGGTTGAAAGATGTACGTTATCACGGTTTGGATAACAGCCCTGCCCTGTTGGCATTTGCCCGCACAGAACTGGATGGCTGCCAGACCCGGCTTGACGAACACGACATCCTCACTCAGCCGCTGCCCAATGAACGTTATGATCTGGTGACTCTTTTTGGTGTGCTTCACCATATCCCCGGCGCACAGCAGCGCCATCGCCTGATTCGCGATCTGGCCGCCTGCACCGCCCCAGGGGGTTTGTTGGTGTTCACAAGCTGGCGTTTTTTTGAGGTTGAACGATTCCGCCGCCGGATTATCCCCTGGCCGGAGGACCTGCGCGACGCAGTCGAACCCCACG
Source organism: Anaerolineae bacterium (assembly GCA_034429275.1). Lineage (GTDB taxonomy): Bacteria > Chloroflexota > Anaerolineae > Aggregatilineales > Aggregatilineaceae > DAOUFU01. The sequence goes on from DAOUFU010000071.1 coordinate 22,690, forward strand.
ACTACCTGCTCGACTGGCAGCGTGATGTCATAGCGCTGCGTTACTGTCACTACGTGAATGATGCAGAACATGCCGCGCTGGTGTCCGCTTCTGGCCTCACGCTGATCGCCACCTTCCGGGCAGATGGGCACACCGATGATCTCAACTGCTACAGCCTGCTCCGGCGGGAGTCTGTGCCGTGACCTACCCCATCCCAGACAACTTGCCCAGGCTGCATAATGCCCTGATTGACTGGTTCCAGGTCCACCGTGCCGATTTCCCCTGGCGGGCAAAGCGCGATCCTTATGGTGTGTGGCTTTCGGAAATCATGCTTCAGCAAACCCAGGTTGCGACCGTTATCCCCTACTACGAACGGTTTCTGGCGCGGTTTCCAACCGTGCACGATCTCGCGGCGGCCCCCCTTGCCGAAGTGCTCAAACTGTGGGAAGGTCTCGGCTACTACTCGCGCGCCCGCAACCTGCACCGCGCTGCTCAACAGGTGGTCGATACCTATGGCGGTGTGTTCCCCTCTACCGTAGAAGAGCTGCTTACTTTGCCCGGTGTTGGTCGCTATACCGCCGGAGCCATAGCCAGCCTGGCTTACGGGGCAGATGCGCCGGTTTTGGATGGAAACGTGATCCGCGTTTTCACGCGGTGGTTGGACCTGATCGACGACGTTGGGCTGTCTGCCACCCAAAATGCGCTCTGGGCGCTGGCTCAGGACTGTCTGCCAACAGGTCGATCCGCGCGCTGGAATGAGGGGCTGATGGAATTGGGGCGTACCATCTGCAGCCCCAAAACCCCTGATTGTTCGGCCTGCCCCGTCGCCGAATGGTGTGCCGCCCGGAAAAATGGCACACAGGGAGAGCGCCCGGTCAAACGCCCAAAAGCCAGGACCCCTCATTACGATGTTACAGCCGGCGTGATCCGACGCGCTGATGGGCATCTGTTGATTGCGCAGCGCCGCCCCGAAGGAATGCTCGGCGGCCTGTGGGAGTTCCCCGGTGGCAAACGCGAACCGGGCGAGTCTCTGACAGATTGCCTGAAGCGCGAAATTCGTGAAGAGTTGGGGATCGATATCGCCGTGAATACACAAATCGGCGTGGTGCGTCACGCATATACGCATTTTCGTATCACGCTATTCGCCTTTGAATGCGTCTTGCTCAGCGGCGAACCGCAGGCCATCGAGTGCGCGGATTGGGCCTGGGTCACTCTGGACGATCTGGATCGCTATGCCTTCCCTGTGACGGACCAGAAGATCATCGCCATGCTGCGTGACGGATACCACCAGCTCGGCCTGGACTTGATCTGAATACCTGCCAAGTCCTTGACTTATCGATAAACATCGATATAATGAAGTTCATGAGTGTAGATCCTGTGTTGTTCGCCAAGGCGTTAGCTGACGACACACGTCAGACCATTATGCGGCACCTATGCTGCCGATGGCTGAGCGTGAATGAGATCGTGGACCTGCTTGGCGGCATAGTAAACCAACCGACCGTCAGCCATCACCTGAAAAAGCTGGAAGAAGTCAACCTGGTAAGGGTACGGCAGGAAGGTCGCCAGCGGTTCTATACGCTGAACCAGGAGCAGGTCACAGCCTGCTGCGGAATCCTTGTGCAGAATTTCGCACCCGATTTTTCCGCCGGCTCAGACGATTCGAACGAGTAACCTCATGGATCTATCGCTTTTTTTCGCCCGGACCTATCGATGTTCATCGATATAAGGCCTACTCACGGAGTCTCACCTATGAGCAATGACAGCACCATTCACTCCATCGTTCAGCAACGCTATGGAGCAATCGCCCGCACGGTGGGCGCGGATGATTTGCAGCTGAAATCGTGCTGCGGGAGTAACGTCGCCAGTACCGTCAGCTCTGCATCCGCGGCTGAAGCCTGTGGCTGCCAACCTCAACTCTACGACCCTGCCCTTCTGGTCGATCTGCCGGTTGATGTCACTGGCCTTTCGCTTGGCTGCGGCGATCCGGTCACCATCGCTGCGCTTGCCCCTGGTGAAACTGTGCTCGACCTCGGCAGCGGCGGCGGGATCGATTGTTTCCTCGCTGCACGCCAGGTAGGGCCACAGGGGCACGTCATCGGCGTGGACATGACTCCCGAAATGCTGACCAGGGCCAACGCCAGCCGCGACAGGTTGGGCATGGTCAATGTGGAATTCCGTCAGGGGCAGATCGAAGCTCTGCCGGTTAAGGACAATTCCATCGATGTGGTGATGTCAAACTGCGTGATCAATTTGTCGCCCGACAAAGCCGCCGTGTTCGGTGAGATATTTCGTGTGCTCAAGCCGGGCGGGCGCGTTTCAATCAGCGACATCGTCACTGAGGGCGAATTCTCTGAGGAACTCCGCGCAGACCTTGCCCAATGGGCCGAGTGTGTGACCGGGGCAATCGACTCGGATGAATACCTTGCACTCATGCGCCGCGCCGGTTTCAGCGATATCGCCATTGTGGACAAAACCGACGCGGAACCTGTGCTTGGCGCACCTCAACCTGGAATGCCGCGCGTCTATAGCGCCCGGATCACTGCCCGGAAACCGATCTAGACTCACCGTCTATTGACTCCTGGCTTTCGCTCAAGAACGCGCGAAAGCCAGGAATTCCCCCGTATGAAATCACCCCAAATAGCCTGTGCGGCATTCACACTACCGATCAATTCATCTACAATATGTTTGCGACAGATGCGTCATGAATGGTGTCATGAATGGCGTCGTGCATCTCTCGTCCATCGTAGCATAATCGATCATCACTTGTGAGGATGCCCATGCTGCACGATTTTCTGAACCGCCGTGAAGAAGAACAGCGCATGAAAGCCGAAGGGCGACTTCCGCCCGGTCAGGCGCTCACGCAAAAGTTCCCTGTGCTGCACTACGGGCCGGTTGCCGAGATCGATCCCAACACCTGGAAGCTCTCCGTCTTCGGGGAAGTTGAGCAAGAAATGTCCTGGTCTTGGGATGCTTTTCGCGCCCTGCCGACCGTGACCATTACCACCGATATTCACTGCGTCACCGGATGGAGCAAGTTCAACACCACCTGGGAAGGCCCACTTTTCCGCGACTTTATTACCCTGTTTGGCGTCAAGCCTTCGGCTCGTTTCGTGATCGCCCATGCCGCCCACGGCTTCACTGCCAACCTGCCGCTCGAAGTCATGCTCGAAGACAATGTGCTTCTTGCGTGGAAATACAACGGCGAGCTGCTCACCCCAGAGCATGGTTTCCCTGTACGCACCTTGGTTCCGCAACGTTATTTCTGGAAGAGTGCGAAGTGGTTATCGGGCCTGGAATTCTCTACCGAAGACAAGCCCGGCTTTTGGGAACAGGCTGGCTATCACAACGACGGCGACCCCTGGCAAGAAGAGCGCTACCAAACGCGCGATCGGTCCTAAGCGCTTTCGCCCGGCAATGCCCCTGCTCTCAGCCGCCTTCCCAGGCGGCTGTTTTTTTATCAGTCTCCGGAATGGTGACCCGCAGACTATTCTGCTAAGTTTTAATGGGTGGGAGTTACGATGCAGCCATTTGGCATCATCTTGCATCATAAGGACAGGATCGTCCATCTTTTCCCGGCGACTGCCAGAGGACCTCATGACCCTTTCACAATCATCTGCCGCTTCTCCGTTGCGCGTCGCAATTATCGGTTCCGGCCCATCTGCCTTTTATGCCGCTGAACATCTCCAAAAACAGGCTCCCGATCATTTGGAGATCGACATGTTCGAGCGGCTCCCCACGCCCTATGGCCTGGTGCGCGGGGGAGTCGCACCCGACCATGCCAAGATCAAAGCGGTGACATCCGTCTACGATCGCATCGCCTCCGAGCCGGGTTTCCATTATTATGGCGGCGTGACATTTGGGCGAGACCTTACGCATGACGATCTGGTCGCGCACTATCACGCCGTGATCTATGCGGTCGGTGCCCAAACCGATCGCCGGATGAACATCCCAGGCGAAGACTTGCCCGGTAGCCACCCTGCCACTGAATTTGTGGGCTGGTACAATGCCCACCCCGATTTTCGCGATCTTGAGTTCGACCTTTCCCAAGAGCGAGTAGCGGTGATCGGCAATGGCAACGTCGCAATGGATGTCGCCCGCATCCTGGCGCAGACCGCAGACGAGTTATTTCCCACCGATATTGCCGACTACGCGCTGGATGCGCTCAGCCACAGCAGGGTCAAAGAGATCATAGTGCTGGGACGCCGCGGCCCTGCCCAGACCAAGTTCACCGCGCCAGAGCTGCGAGAAATGCAGCACCTCAAGGACGCCGATGTCTTCGTTGACCCCGCAGAGCTGGTTCTCGATCCGCTCAGCGCCGAATTTATCAATCAGCGCGAAAACCGCCTGGCGGCAAAGAACGTCGAACTCCTACGGGAATTCGCTGTTCGCGGGCTAACCGGTAAATCACGCCGGATCACCTTCCGGTTTTTGCTCTCCCCCGTAGAGATTATCGGGACCGACCGGGTTGAGGCTGTACGTGTCAACCGAAATGAGATTTGTGTAAAGGAACACTTCCTGAGTCCTTGCCCGACCGACGAAATGGAGACCATTCCTGTTGGCCTTGTTTTTCGCTCGATCGGGTATCTGGGGGTACCGCTGCCCGGTGTGCCGTTCGACTCGCGCCGGGGCACTATCCCCAATGAGTGGGGGCGAGTGTTGTCTGCCGACAAAACCCCGTTACCGGGCGAATATGTCGTTGGCTGGATTAAGCGCGGTCCAAGCGGCATCATCGGCACAAACAAGCCCGACGCTCAGGAAACCGTCGCCGCATTACTGGAAGATGTAGGGCGTGGACAAATGCTTTCCCCCGCACACCCATCACGTGAGTTCGTGGAAGCGTTGCTTCGTGGTCGTGGAGTGCGCTACGTCACCTATGATGATTGGCGTATTCTTGATCACCTGGAGCAAGAACGTGGTGAAGCAGTAGGGCGTCCCCGGCTGAAATTTAGCCGCATTGAGGACATGTTTGCAGCCCTGGATGACTACAAACACACCATCGGAGTGACCGCCGCTCGTTGACAACCCTGGCCTATCAACACTCAGCCGGTGATCTGTGCCTGCCTGTAATCGGCACGAATCACCGGCTGTTGTTGTTCTATATGTGGAAGTGGCAATGCGCCACTTCTCAGGTAACCAGGTAATCCAACCAGCTCGCGCCGCTAACGGCAGGTGGCATCGGGCCGGACATCCAGGTCCAGCATGTCCGATATCACCGGAAGATCGTCCCACCAGCACTTCGCATCGATGATAATCAGCCCGATAACTGAGGTCACGATGCACAATACCAGCAGGCATCCGCATCCCAGCACCACCCAACGGCTGGCCCCACCGCCATCGTAGGGATCCTCCTGGTAATCGTACTCGTATCCCATGGGCTGCTGAGGCTGGCCATAGGGGCCAGTCTGCGGCTGACCCACCGGCGGCATGTATCCACCAGGCTGAGCCTGCGGCGCATAATCGCTAATGGGCGGCTGGCTGCCATAATGCATCGCCCCTGGCTGCGCCACTGCCGGACCAACACCGACCGGTGCACTCGCCTCATACGCCAGCGTGACCGTTTCGCCCAGTCCGACCATCTCGTTGTGCATGAGAGGACGCGCGCCGGTCAACCGCTGCCCATTGACGAATGTGCCGTTCGTCGAGCCGACATCCTCAATGGTGAAACCGCCGGCCCCTTGAGTCAGACGGCAGTGGTGGCGGCTCACTTCGGGATCGTTGATCACAATATCATTCGTAATATCGCGCCCAATCGTGACGACCCCTTTTGTCAGCTCGTAAATCTGGTTGGGCTGCGGACCACGGCGCACGATGAGCCGGAAGCTGCTGCCTTGCATTTACCCTGCCTCCTCCAGCATCGGAAGTGGCGGAAACAAATCTACGCAGGACGATGCCTTCACACCTGAATGATAGCGCAACCTGCAAAGATTCCTCGCGGCACGCGGGACCGTCCCTTGTGCCGCGCAGCAGACTGCATCAGGCCAACAGTATATCAAATAGGCCATGTTACAGCAACGCGATGTAACCGCACAAAAAAACGCCACCGTTTCCAGTGGCGTACAACAACCCATGCCCGTAATCTACGTGAAATCACGCAGTTGCCGTGACCTGCGCGGATGACGCAGCCGCCGCAATGCCTTGCCTTCGATCTGGCGGATGCGCTCACGCGTCAGTCCAAACTTCTGCCCTACTTCTTCCAAGGTATAGCTGCGTCCATTTTGCAGGCCAAACCGCAACCTCAGGATGCGCGCTTCACGCGCCGTGAGCGTACCCAGCACTTCTTCCACTTTTTCGCGGAGCAAATTCTGATACGCGCTCTGCGTGGGCGTGGGCGTCGTCAGGTCCTCGATGAAGCTGCCCAGCTCACTGTCCTCTTCTTCACCGACCGGGCGCTCCAGGCTCATCGGACGCCAGCTGACCTTGAGCATCCACTGAACCTTGCGCGGTTCCAACCCCATCCGCGAGGCGATTTCCTCCGGCGTGGGTTTCCGCCCGTTCTCTTGCTCAAGCTGCCGGGCCGTTTTATACAGCCGCCGGATGCGATCCGACATGTGCACCGGCACGCGGATCGTGCGCCCCTGGTCCGCGATGGCACGTGTGATCGTCTGCCTGATCCACCAGGTCGCGTAGGTGCTGAAGCGGTACCCTCTCGTATAATCGAACTTTTCAACCGCTTTCATCAAACCGAGATTGCCTTCCTGAATCAAATCCAGGAAATGCACTCCTCGCCCCATATATTTTTTGGCGATGCTTACCACCAACCGCGTGTTGGCCTTGATAAGATGATCCCGCGCAGCTTTGCCATCTTCAACAATCGCATCAAGAGCGGCGCGCTGCTCAAATGTGATATCCGTCCCCAGCCGCGCAAGCTCTGCACGGGCAGCATTCCCCGCTTCCAGCCGTTTGGCAAGCTCCACTTCTTCTTCCGTGGTCAGCAAGGGCACGCGAGCCATCTCTTTGAGGTACAGCCCAACCGTATCATCCGAAGAGACGCCGCTCAAGTCGAAGGCATCATCGTCGTCATCGTCATCGTCAAGGTCTTCTTCATCCAACCGATCGGCTCCCAGTTCGCCCGGCTTGTCACCAAACACCTCGACGCCAGCGGCATGCAGCCACATGAATATTTCTTCAAGCTGTTCTGCCGATTCGTCTGCGTCCGGAAGCACCTCAAGAATATCATCGGTGGTCAAAAACCCCTGGTTGTCAGCCTTTTCCAGCAAAGCCGACATCACGGCATGTTTTTTGGGTTCCCCTTCAGCATAGTCTTTCACGCTTCTTCCCCCCTATCGATCATGTCTGCCCGTATGCGCGTGGTATCTCACGTGATTATCCGGCATCATTCTTCTGATCGCGGAGTGTCCGCAGAATCGCCAGGCGTGGATCAACCCCCTGGGAATCGCAATCGCACGGTCCCTCATTCAGGTTGTGGCCACATTCCGGACACAAGCCCGCACAATCCGACCGGCACAGCACACCCATCGGAACCGCCAGGATGGCCTCTTCACGCAGCAAAGGCTCCAGGTCAATATTCCCCGCATCATCAACGCTGTAGGCGGTATCAGGTGAGGCCGGAAAGGAATACAGCTCTTCGAGGTCAAATTGCACACCAACATTGGTCAGGGTCAGGCAGCGTGAGCATTCGGCAGCAAGTGTGGTTTCAAGCTGGCCTTGCAGCAGCACGCCTTTGTTATTTCGGCTGAGCCTCAGTGCCCCTTTGAGATAATCCAGTTCGAGATCGTCGCCCAACCGCACGCGCGGCCAGTCCACCTCAATCGCGCGTTGGTATCCAACGCTCTGCGCCAGCAAAAAACCCACGTTGATTTTCAGGATACGTGGATTCACATAATGGGGAGAGGTGGTTTTTGGCATAACAAGCGATCCCGCTTCGGATAGCAAAAAAGTAAGCCGCAGAGGCTTTGAAAGCTGTCAAGCGCGGCTGATTGTAGGATTTTTACTATCAATGTTTGATTATAATGTTTCCTGCATTCTATGTCAAGATATGCGTTAATTTATCAATATAAAATAAATCTTTACAACTTTTACAGGTTTTTTATGTTCAGAATCTCAATTGACCCACAATCAATCATCTGCAAGAGCTACGAATCCGCGTCAAGTCTGCGGCGGACACTCGTCGTTGCGCACCCTGGCAAAACCATTATAATCGCCTCAGTTTTCGGCCAACCTGGGGCAGGACGACATGCGCATTCTCATCACAGGCGCTGAAGGCGGCTTGGGCCGCGAGTTGATGCGCCGGTTATCCCCTTCGAACACGGTGACCGGTGTCGATCTCGACACCATGAACATCACCGATCACGGGGCTGTTTGCGCCACATTCGACGCAGTTCAGCCCGAATTGGTGATTCATTGCGCTGCGCTCACCGCTGTCGATCACTGTGCCACTCATCCTGAGCAAGCCCTGGAAGTCAACGCATTTGGCACGCAGAATGTCGCCCTGGCCTGCCAACAACATAATGCAGCTATGCTCTATGTCAGTACCAACGAAGTATTTTCGGGGCGTGGTGCGATGCCCCATGCCGAATATGATCAGCCCGACCCGATCAATCCCTATGGCTACAGCAAATGGATTGGTGAGCAGATCGTGCGCGATTTGCTTCACAGGTTCTACATTGTGCGCACATCGTGGCTGTTCGCGCATGGTGGGCGAAATTTCATCCAGACCATCCTGCAACTCGCCCGCTCTGGCAAACCGCTTCGCGTGGTCACCAACGAAGTTAGCACTCCGACTTACGCCTTCGACCTGGCCGAAGCCATTGCGCGCCTGATCGCCACCAACCGATACGGGATATATCATCTGGTGAACGAAGGATCAGCCTCGCGTTACGCGTTCGCCCGCTTTGTGTTGGATCACGCGAACCTGCGCGAAGTCCCCATTATCCCCATCGCCCTGGCCGAGTACCAGCGCGCATCGCGTCCACCGGAATACGCCGTACTGCACAATTTCGCGGCGGCACGGTTGGGCATCACGCTGCGCCCCTGGCAGGATGCCGTGCTCGCCTTTTTGGGTGCAGAGCAGGATTCCCGGTGAAATCATCATGCCCCCAATTCCACCTGCCTCCCCTGCTCTTTTTTCGGTAGTGATCCCAAACTGGAACGGGGCACACCATCTGCCGACCTGTCTCAATGCCCTTCGCCGCCAGACCTACCCCGCCATAGAGGTCATCGTAGTCGATAACGCTTCATCCGACGGTTCGCAGGCCCTGGTCGAATCGAGTTATCCTGAAGTGCGCCTGATCGCCCTGCCCGAAAATCGTGGGTTTACCGGCGCGTGTAATGTGGGCATCCTGGCGGCTGACGGCGCGTTCATCGCGCTGCTCAACAACGATACTGAAGTTGACCCAGGGTGGATTGCAGCCCTGGTCGATGCCTTTGAGCGCCACCCGGAAGCAGGCATGGTTGCCTCGAAGATGCTACTGTTCAACGAGCGCGATCGTTTTCACACCGCCGGGGACCAATACCGGGTGGATGGTCGTCTGCAAAATCGCGGCGTTTGGGAAAAAGACACCGGTCAATATGATCAAGAGGAATATGTTTTCAGTGCCTGTGGAGGTTCGGCGGCCTATCGCCGCGCGATGCTCGATGACATTGGCTTGCTCGATGATGATTTCTTCTTTTCAGCAGAAGATATGGACCTTGGCTGGCGTGCTCAGCTTGCAGGATACCGCTGCATTTACACGCCGCGCGCGATCGTGTACCATCATCTGGCCGCGACTGGCGGAGGCGTGACGGCCAGTTTTTACGATGGGCGCAACATGATCTGGATCCTGATCAAAGACTATCCTGCCCCGCTCTGGCGCAAACACGCCTTCAAAATCATCTACGCCCAGATCGCGCTTGCCATCGAAGCTCTGCGCGCATGGCGTGGAGCCGCAGCCCGTGCCCGGCTTCGAGGGATGATCAGCGCGCTGTGGGGCGTGCCAAAAATGCTGCGCAAACGTCGCGTGGTTCAGCGCCAGCGACGAGTTTCGATAGATTACCTGGAGTCGATTCTGACGCCGGTTCCCGGCAAATCGGCTTCGTCACAACCCTGATGCCAGAATGGAGATGGGCTTGTCACACGCGCACGAAACCCAACCGTATCTCTCGATCGTCATCCCTGCTTATAACGAGGAAAAACGACTTCCCGCCAGTCTGCAGGCGGTAGTGGAATTTGTCCTCGCCCAGGATTACTCGATTGAGGTCATTGTCGTCGATAACAACAGCAAAGATCGCACGGGAGCCATCATCGAGCAGTTCGCAGCCCAATACCCGTTCATCCGCCCTATGTTCGAAGGCACCCAGGGCAAAGGGGCGGCGGTGCGCAGTGGTATGTTGGCCGCCCAGGGATACTATCGTTTTTTTGCCGATGCCGACTTTTCAATGCCGGTCGAGGAAATCAACAAATTCCTGCCCCCCCAGCTTGATCACTTCGACATCGCCATTGGCTCGCGCGAAGCGCCAGGCGCGGTGCGCTACGATGAACCCTGGCTCCGCCATTTGATGGGCCGTGTATTCAATGCCATTGTGCGCTGGTTCGCCGTCCCTGGTCTTGAGGATACCCAGTGTGGCTTCAAGATGTTTCGCGCCGAAGTGGCAGAGGACCTATTCCCACTCCAAACCATGAACGGCTGGAGCTTTGACGTCGAAATTCTGTATGCCGCCTGTCAACGCGGATATCGTATCATTGAAGTTCCGATCAACTGGCATTTTAAGCCTACCGAGTTGATCCACCCCCTGCGTGACTCGATCAACATGTTTCGCGAAGTGTTCAAAATCCGTCGTATGGGCCGAAGTGGACACTACAAACGTGTAAAATCATGATCTCACACGCCGATCTTCAGCATGAGCAAATGCTGCGCGTTCAGGGCTATCGTTTGATCGCCGGGCTAGACGAAGCCGGGCGTGGTGCCTGGGCCGGCCCGGTGGTAGCCGGTGCGGTGATTCTGCCTCTCGAGAGCGACAATCACGCGGACCTTGCTCAGGCGCTGGCAGGCGTCAATGACTCCAAGCTGCTCAGCCGATCGGCTCGCGAGGCACTGCTCCCCAAAATCACCTCGGTTGCCCTGGCGACAGGGGTCGGTTTTGCTTCTCATGAGGAAATTGACACGCTGGGCATTGTTCCGGCGACTCGGCTGGCGATGCAACGTGCCCTGGCCGCGCTCTGCGCCTGGCCCGATGCCCTGCTGACTGATGCCCTCGCACTGCCAGAAGTCGATCTGCCATGCATCCCTCTGATCAAGGGCGATCGCCGCTCCCTGAGCATCGCTGCCGCCAGCATTCTGGCCAAAGTGACCCGAGATGAGCACATGCGCGCGTTGGATTCTGGCTTTCCGGGCTACTACTTTGGCCAGCACAAAGGGTATGGCACATCACTGCACAGCCGGGCACTGGTTCAGCTTGGCCCCTCGCCTGTTCATAGGAAAACCTTCGCACCCGTCCGTGCGCTACTGAACCATCTCCAGGACAAGAGCCTGACTCCATGAACCTTGCTCTGGTACACGACTGGTTGAACCAAATCGGCGGGGCGGAGGATGTGCTCGATCAGCTCGTGCGCTGTTTCCCGGACGCCCCGATCTA
>DAOUFU010000072.1:0-4664 GCA_034429275.1 Anaerolineae bacterium
ATACACTTTACCGGGAACTGGGATTTGTCCACCTGCGTTACCTGCATATCCTTGAACGTGCACCGCAGTCTTTCCCAACCGCCGAATCCCCAAGCGTCTCCCCAATCTATGTTGACGAAATCGGGGCAGATAAAGCCTTACGCCATTACGAGTCCTTCCACGATATCCCCAACTGCTGGCAGCGTTCTCGTCCATCACTGGAAGGTCTTGGCAATCATATCAACGGTTGGGCTGCCCTTTGGAATGGGTCCCTGGTAGGCTATGCATTGGGTTGGGCCAACAGCGTCGGTATCCGGCTTCTGGACCTGGCAACTGATCCAACTTGCGATCGATCAACCGTAGCACTCACCTTGCTAGCACATCTCCACCGGCGCTACCCCGAAGCCTACGGTAGCAGCTACAACATCTCCGACGATGATCCTCACCTGGGCGCGCTATACACTGCCGGTTACCGGACGCAGTTCCGGCAAATAGAAATGATCCGGGAGGTGTAGGCAGCGAACTCTCGGTTCTGGCTCGTTATCAGGACGGTGTGCGCACGAACCGGACCACCATGCGCAAGCGTCCCAGTTCCAGTTCATCCCCATCGCGCAGGCGATATCGACGTTTGGGTTCCAGCGCGAAACCGTTGATGCGAGTCCCATTGGTGCTGTCAAGGTCCTGGAGGTAAAGGGCCTTCTTCTCTTCGTCTTGAGTAATCGTTGCGTGACGCCGCGACACACCGCCAGACTGTCCACCATAGGGAGTCAAATCGAGATCAGGATAAAAACTCTCCAATGGGTCACCGCGCCCTAACAGAATCTGGTCACGAACTTCTATCCCGACTGTGGTCTGGTTTTCGCCGCCTATCTGCAAAAGCAACCGCCAGGGAGCAATCAGCGGGGCTGTTTGAGGACGCATCCGCTCCCCGTCTTTTATCCCCGCATCCGATGGCAAACGCGGCACCGCCTCCACGTCCGGCAAGGGTGAAGTGAGTGGAGCGGTTCTTTCCTGGTTCTTTTCGGGGTCTTTTTGGTCGTCGTCCGGCATCCCCACATCCTCACACGGCCTGGTTGATCTCTGGCACATCACACTTTAGTTAAGTTCTGTATCATTATACAATCTCCTCACACAATCGACATGAAAACAGGCAGCTTTCTGATGACTTATCCTTCGTTCGGCCACTTTGGCAGGCATCTTTCTCCCTTTGCTCAACGTCTAGGGTGGATCATCCTCACCATCACCCTGGTAGCCCTGGTCGCAAGTGTGCGCGTGTCAATACCACTGTCCTCCTCGCTGGTCGATTTCGGCCCGGCAGGTGCGCTAAGCGCTCCGGCTTTGTGGTTGAGCAAAGACACAAAAGCTGTCATCTGGAAACCATCCGAAATCGAAACTGGTCTTCTATTTCAACCGCTTGACGGCTCACCAGGAACGCCGGTCGTTGCATATCCAAGCCTGACATTTGAGTCCTGGCGCATTGCCCCAGTAGACCGAACTACGTTCCACCTGGTCTGGCTTGAAAACGATGGGCGGCTGCAATCTTCAATTGTCAACACAGCAGGAACCACCCTGCGCGGTCCGGTCGAATTGAGTTCTTCCGCTGGGCCGGACTTCGCCATCGTGCCCCAGGCGGACGGCTCGGCGATCGTCGTGTGGACCAATACGCGATCGCGCCACATCGCCGCATTACAGCTCGATCTCGTTGGGCGTCCTGGCCCAGTCCAGGTTTTTTCCGCCGTTCAGAGCGATCGTATGGCTGCCACCTATGATAACAGCGGAATGCTCCACATCGCCTGGCTAACGCCCACAGAACCGCAGACATGGACTCTTTTCTGGGCGACTCTCTCACCCGACCTGACCCTCGAAACGCCCATATCCGTGGCTACTCTGCCGCTTTTGCCCGAAGAGGTGTTGTCAAGCCTGGAGATCGGCATCACCAACGCTCACCTGGTATCGGTGATCGGTATCACCAACGCTCACCGACCCGATGTTGAGCAGCTTTCTGTAGTTTCGACCGCTTTGGAAGCTCCGCAAGCGTCCGATCCAGTATCGTTTTGGATTCCTTCAGGGTGCCGCACTCCCAATGAAATCGCCGCTGATGCTCCTGCCATCAGTGATATGCATTCATCGAATGGAGCCGATCTCCGCTGGCCGCGGTTGCTGCCCGGTCCACAGCCAAACCTGACTATGGCAGTAGCATGTCGCACAGTGGATGGTTGGCGTCCCTTCATCATCACGCTGGAACCCAACGGTCTGCTCACCTACCGGCAAGCAGCGGATATGCCGATGGATGTCGCCCCACCAGCCCTGGCCGCAGATGCAAACGGGCAAGCTTTTCTAACCTGGCTAGGATTGGCCGATGACGCCCAGCCTCACCTGTTCGCCACGCAGCTAGATCAGGACGTTTCGCAAAAGGAACAATCAGGCTCGCCAACAGTGAGCGCAGCACTCATCCGTGGCCTGCTAGCTGGGCTGGCAATCGGATGGGCCTGGATGCTGATCCCCGCCGCGCTGCTGCGCATTTTCCCTCACAACCCCTGGACCGTTCCAATGGCGCTGATGCTTTTTGGCGCGGAGCAGCTCTTGTGGCCTGCCGGCTTGTTCGCTGCCGTGCCAGACAGTCTTCAGGCCGTCGGGCTGATCCGCGGCTCTCCTGAAGTGACTGTTGGCAGCATGATTTTGGTTATAGGGGGAATCGCATGGATGGCGATGACGCTGGTTCATCGTGCGGGATTCAGCGCAGAGGTCCAGTGGTTGGCTTTCGGATTCGTCGATACCCTGCTCATCTGGGCTGTATTCGGCAGTAACCTGGTTTGAGTCGTTGCGGGCTAATCGTTTGCCGAACACAGGGAAAACGTTGGCTGGCAAACCGCGCACTGCGCTACAATCCGGCAGTTGCGATCCGGTACATCATATGGTCTCCTGTTGTGAGGAAATTATGCCGCGTCCTTTGTCCACAGCGCTATTCGCGGGCCAGGCTCTGCGAGTTCTGAGTTTGATCGTGATGCTGGTGAGCGCCCTGGTTGTCCCAGGCACCTTGCAAGCCCAACCTGACTCCCCTGTGACTCTAAAATTGGCTATGAGCGCGCCCGCCGATCTCGATCCGGTACATGTGTCACGCTTTGACCCCGATACGCGCGACCTGGTAGAGAATCTGTTCATCGGACTCACCCGTTTCGATCCCATTACCCGGACTGTCGAGCCAATGCTGGCCCAATCCTGGTCTGTCAGCCCAAATGGCCTGACCTGGACCTTTCAACTGCGCGAAGACGTTGAATGGGTTCGGTGGAATGCCGAAAGCAACTCGGTAGAGCCTGTGCGCCCGGTAGTAGCGGGCGACTTCGTGTATGCCATCCAACGTGGATGCGATCCGTTGCGGCCTTCTCCGCTCACGTCAAATCTGATGATTGTTGACGGGTGCCAGACAGTAGCTAGCGCCTTTCCAGAAGTGATCACCGACCTGTTCATCGCGCGCGAAATCGGAGCGCGGGCTGTCGGTCCAAACACCCTTGAGATCGATTTGCGCTTCCCGGCCAGCTATTTCCCGACTCTGCTAAGCACCCCTGAATTTCGTCCCCTCCCCCGCGAGGCCATTGTGGCCCAAGAGCATTGGACTGCCGCCGATACCATCATGACCAACGGGCCATTTGCGCTGCAATCTTGGACAGATGGCGGCTTAACTTTGGTTCGCAACCCGCATTGGCCCGGCCCTAATTCCGGCAACATTGAACAGGTTTCAGTCACTTTTGCCTCTCCAGACAATATGGGGCCGATCGTCGCCAGTGGCCGCGCGGATATGGCGCGGCTTGCACCGGAACTTGCCACCGCTGCAAACATCACCTACCGCGATCTTTTTCACCAGGCTGAAGGCCCGTCGCTGATCATGCTCAGCTTCTCCTTCAGTGAACCGCTTGCAGCGATTCCAGAGGTTCGACGCGCTCTGGCCATGGCCGTTGATCCGCAAGCACTGGCCGACATTCTGCCGCCGGGTTATATGCCAGCCTTCGGCTTCACGCCGACGGACGTAGTTGCATCTTCGGTTGTCACCCTACCGGCTGCGAATTCGGCGGCTGCTCAAGACGCGCTCGCCGCTGCCGGGTTTCCCTCATGCAGCGGAATTCCAGGGCGCATCACCCTGACCGTGCGCGATGATGATCCGGCCTGGTTGGCAGTCGGCCAGGCGATCATTCAGCAGTGGACAACCGCCCTGGGGTGTAACGCAGCCCTGTTCACGCTGAACACAGCCTCGCGTGTCACGTTGATCGAACTAAGCCACGCCAATTATGATCCCGAAGCAACCACCCGCCCCATGATCTGGATGAGCACATGGAGCGCCGATTACCCTGATGCTAACGCCTGGCTAGGGGATGCCTTACACTGTCAGTATGGATATCTACGCCGGGATCGCCCGTGCGATCAGGCCGACGCCCTGCTGGACCAGGCCATCATGGAATTCGATCTGGACGCTCGTACCGCGTTATATGCACAGGTCGAGCGATTGTTCTTCGGACCCGACGGGTCGTTCCCAGTCATACCGTTGGCGACTTTGCAGGGAGCCTGGCTCCAGCAGCCCCATCTCGACGGAGTCAACGCGGCAGGTGCTGCACGCTATGACCTGTGGACACTCACCGCCGGGTAACAGGGCGTGGATGGGATCGTCCAATAGCGCGGGCGCGATCAAAAAA